>JBCDMA010000149.1:0-9745 GCA_038744645.1 Pseudomonadota bacterium
GAATAATAGAGGAGATTGAAATCAACTTCCCTCTGCCAGGCAACTATTCAATTATCGTACAAAACTTTTCTGGCGCTACGGCCTCTACAGATAGCATTTCCGCGCACTATGCCGTGGTCACCGATCTGGTTGCCGATGATGTCGTTGCCAACACGCCCACGAGCGTCAGTGACAACGAATCCTTTGATATCGAGCTGGTACACACATTTGACGCGATTGACGAAAATACAATTAAATATGGTTCACTCGGGTTGTCTGACGAAGGCGATGATCTAGACGCCTTTGGACTCATCAACCTTGATTTTGTCACAGGCGATTTTGATACCTTTATTTTAGGTTCGCCTGAAAGAGTTGAAGCAAATGATCGAGTTGCGTTATCTGCTATTGTGCGTGCGAATGATTCTGATCAAGCGAGACGATATGACGTCCGCATTCCCACGCCAAACGGTGCTGTCTTTAGTGATTTTAGTACTCAAAACCAAGGAAGAATGGAAAACGGCAGTCTCATCTGGGAAGTATTGAAATCCGCTAATGATGCAACGGAGACTGTACTTAATTTTGAGATCCAAATTGATACGAATGCATCGCCTGGCCCTATTAATCTCAATGCAACTAGCGAACTATTGGATCGATCTTTCACCAGTATTTTCAATCTTCCTAGCTTCACGAGTATTCAAGTAGAGGGAGCCCCAACAATTACACTTAACAATGGCAACAACCTGTCGTTTGAAGTGCAAGAAGGTGGACAATTGACAATACCATTTACAACTACTGACCCAAACAATGATGCCGTCACCCTGGCGTTTGTTCAGCAATCAGGACCGACGGCGGCCTTTACTCAAAATAACGAAAGCATCACTATCAGTGCGCCATCGGTTGATGCTGACCAAGTATTGTCATTTGAAGCGGTGGCGACGGATACGT
The DNA here is from genome assembly GCA_038744645.1 of Pseudomonadota bacterium. GTDB lineage: Bacteria > Pseudomonadota > Gammaproteobacteria > Enterobacterales > Alteromonadaceae > Glaciecola. The sequence continues at coordinate 925 of JBCDMA010000149.1, forward strand.
TTGATAATCAATCCACAACCACTTTTAATGTCACTGTCACCAATAACGCACCGCCACCTTCATCGAATTCCGGTGGTGGCGCGATGCAGTGGTATTTTGCAGTTTTTTGTCTTTTATGCTTGGTCTATCGCCGACGGTTATTGACAGCGTAACGATTGAATGTATCTGACTCTAGCGGTCATCATGATGGCCGCACATGTCAGACCGATAATAAATCCGATCCAAAACCCACGAGCAGCTAACCCAGAAACAATCCAATCTGTCAGACCAAGAATGAGCGCCGTTGGGAAACCAACCCCCCAATAAGAGAACATTGATATGAGTAACATCGCCTTGTTGTCTTTGTATCCTCTCAACGCGCTCGCACCGACCACCTGAATGGCATCGGAAAACTGAAATACAGCGGCAAAAAATAGCAAGACAGTCGCCATTTCCAGAACGGCATTTTCAGTGGTGTATAATGAGGCGATAGTTGACGCGCCAATAACAGTTATGCTGGCAGTAAATGCCACTGTACTCATGGCTGCAAGCAGGCCTGCCTTATATGTCACCGGCGCGCGCTGAATTTGCCCCTTACCAATGCAAAATCCAATCCTGATGGCGACAGCGAGTCCAATACTCAATGGGATTTGGAAAATCAACGAACTGAAATTCAACGCAATCTGATGCGCAGCGACAACGTTTGGGCCAAATGATGCAAGCAGTACGGCCACCGATGCAAACAATGTCACCTCCGCAAGTAGAGTAAACGCTACCGGAAGTCCATGCCTGACAAGATCAAGCATCGTTTTAAAACAGGGTTTTTGAAACGACTGATACAGGCCTACGTGTTTAAACGTTTTAGAAAACAACGTATACAAAAACGTCGCAAACGACATGGTAAATATCACCATCATGGTGGCTAAACCGCAGCCTGCGCCGCCCATCTCCGGCATGCCAAACGCACCGTATATCAATATGTAATTTGCAGGGATATTGACCAGTAACCCGGTTAACATGATTATCATGGTCGGTCGTGTTCTGCTCATGCCTTCGCAATAATTTCGCAAACACTGGTAAAGCGCAAAACCCGGTGCAGCAATCAAAATATAGCGGACATACTCTGACGCAATCGCTTGCATCTCCTGCTGCATTGACAGATGTTCAAAGACCAAGGGCAGCAACCACTTCGCGCCAACAAAGAATAAGCCAACAGAGCCGCTCAAATAGACGCACTGAAACACCCAGTTGGGTATTTCAGCATGCTGCCCAGCGCCATCTAACCGAGCCACCTGTGGTGATAAGGCAAGACACAGCCCCTGGATGAAAACCAATATAGGAAACGTAACGCCAAACCCGATTGCTACTGCCGCCATATCCACAGCGCTGTATCGACCAGCCATAATACTGTCGGAGACGCCCATAAGTGTTTGGGTTACCTGTGCAATTAACAGCGGCCATGCAAGCGTCAGAAGCTTCTTAACTTCAGTTTTAAGCGTCGCGTTTTTCAACTTTGTCAGTGTTTTCACGAAAGGTTTTTGGAGGGTGACACATCATAAGCTAAATATTGTGTCTTGCAATGCTCGCAGATATTTACCTGCCTTAACTACTAGATTAGGTAAGCTTTTTTGATGTGTAGCAAATAAAACGCGCATTTGCGTGTGGTGTTCATACTATTCTGTACTACCTTTAATAAAACGTTTTCGTATTTTTGGGTATTGGGTTGATGAACATGGAACACACCTGGATCGATTTTTTCTTGGCGATCTTTTTTACATCGGTAGCGGTTTTCTACACCCTTTTAATCCTAAAAAAGCAAATGACAAGCAAGTCTACCCAGTGTGTACACATAGGCGAAAGGTTCTCATTACACTGGATGAATCACATGACGTTTCGAGTCTTTCGCATTGCTATTTGGGCATATTGTTCACTGCGACTTGTTTTGCCTCAAATCGATCAATACATGCCGTTGATGATGCCACTAAACCAAACTTTCAGCCGGAGCTTTGGTGTCTTTTTCATGATGTCAGGATTTTTACTCGCATTGGCGAGTAACTTTAGTTTGCAAAAAAGCTGGCGCTCAGGCATTGATCGGCGCGCGGAAATTCAACTCGTCACCAATGGTCTATATCACCTCAGCAGAAACCCAGCCTATATTGGCGTCGGCATTGCCCAGCTCGGCTTTTTTATTGCGATACCCACGGCGTTTACCTTTATTTGCTTGATGGTAGGATGGGTTGCTTTATCTATTCAGATAAAACTGGAAGAAAAACACCTTGTATCCGTTTTTGGCGAAACCTACACCAATTACATGCATAAAGTGCCGAGGATCATATAGTCCTGCTTGCGAAGTGTAAGTACATTCAAACACATTGCTTTAGTGTTTCAGCAGTGCCTTAATGGCATCAGACAAACCAGCTAACGTCAACGCATACATTCGATCCTGCATCAATTCTTTCACTGTCTGAATTGAACCATGATACTGCCAGTAGGCCTTTGGTTGAGGGTTTAGCCAGACCGCATACTCAAAGTGATTCAGCAATCTTTGCATCCATGTAGCGCCCGACTCTTCATTCCAATGCTCGACACTGCCGCCAGGATAGGTAATTTCATAGGGGCCCATAGTGGCGTCACCAACGAAGATGATTTTGTAATCACTGCCGTATTTGTGGATCACATCATATACGGATGAGTCCCCTGCGCCGCGACGATAGTTGTCCTGCCATAGCGACTCATAAACACAATTGTGGAAATAGAAATATTCTATGTGCTTAAATTCAGCATGTGCCGCACTAAAGAGTTCTTCGCACAGGTTGATATGCGGGTCCATTGAGCCGCCAACATCAAAAAATAACAATACCTTAATTGCATTGTGACGCTCGGGTGCCATTTTCACGTCCAAATAGCCACCATTGCGCGCTGTCGACCGAATGGTATCGTCAATATCTAGCGTTTCACTTGCGCCTGTGCGCGCAAACTTTCTCAGCCTTCTCAGCGCAACTTTAATGTTTCGCGTGCCTAACTCGACATCGTTTGCCAAATTTTTATATTGGCGCTTATCCCATACTTTTACCGCGCTGAAATTACGGTTTTTGTCCTGGCCAATGCGCACGCCTTCAGGATTAAATCCATAGGCACCAAATGGCGATGTACCACCTGTTCCTATCCACTTATTGCCGCCTTGATGACGCTTTTGCTGTTCTTGCAGACGTTCTTTTAGCGTTTCCATCAGCTTATCAAGGCCGCCCATGGCTTCAATTTTTTCCTTTTCTTCCTTTGATAGGATGCGCTCCATTTCTTTGCGAAGCCATTCGTGTGGGATGTCTTTGTCGAACAAGTCGATCTGTTGAACCCCATCAAAATAAGCTGCGAATGCGCGATCGTATTTGTCGTATTGACTCTCGTCTTTTATCAGTACTGCACGCGATAGGTGGTAAAAGTCGTTGACGTCTCCGCTGATCACCTGCTTATCGAGTGCATCTAACAAATCGAGGTATTCTGTGATAGAGGTTTTAACCTTGTGCTTGCGCAAACAGAAGAAAAAATCAATCAGCATTGCGCCGCGCCATGAACATCAGTTTTTCGAATAAATGCACGTCTTGTTCGTTCTTTAGCAGCGCACCGTAGAGTGGAGGTAGCGCATTCTTATTGCCCTTATCCAGCAGAGCTTCTGTTGGAATATCATCCGCTACCAACAACTTTAACCAATCAATCAGTTCCGACGTCGATGGTTTCTTTTTCAGCCCATTGACCTCACGCAGTTGGAAAAAAGACTGCAGTGCCTGATCGAGGAGCTGCTTTTTAATATTAGGAAAGTGCACATTGACAATTTGTCGCATTTCATCGGTGCTGGGAAAGTTTATATAGTGAAAGAAACACCGTCGTAGAAACGCATCGGGCAATTCTTTCTCGTTGTTGGATGTGATGATAACGATCGGACGCTGCTTGGCCTTTATAACGGCCTGTGTTTCGTATACAAAAAACTCCATTTTATCGAGTTCTAATAGCAAATCATTGGGAAACTCGATATCGGCTTTGTCGATCTCATCGATGAGCAGTACCGGTCGCGTATCGGCATCAAACGCTTGCCAAAGCTTGCCTTTGACAATGTAGTTGGCGATGTTTTTTACACGCTCATCGCCCAATTGGCTGTCCCGGAGCCTGGACACCGCATCGTACTCATAGAGCCCTTGTTGCGCTCTTGTGGTCGATTTGATGTGCCATTGGATCAGCTCCACGCCTAAACTGCTGGCCAACTCCTCCGCCAACATGGTCTTGCCTGTCCCTGGCTCCCCTTTAATCAATAGAGGTTTTTCTAACGTTATTGCCGCATTCACTGCTAATTGTAGCTCTGTGCTTGCAATGTAGTTTTTAGTACCGCCAAATGCCATATATGATCCGTTTTAATAAGTTATATCAAAAAAAATGTTTTGTTTTTTATATTTATGCATAAGCTTAAAGAGCTTAGTTGAACAAAACGTTTACAGTAAACCAACAACTGGCTGTTAACTATATCAGTTTACGCAGGGTATCCGGCTTAAGATTAAGAATAGTTGAGCCAAGCACCAGTTGATGAAAACGCGTTGTGTTGAGGTCGCCTTAAGATGAGTTCACATCATCTGTCAAATGGCAAGCCCGCATGACTGAAAGCAAACGTTAAAAACAACGGTCTTGACTGAAGAACAAAGCTTTTTTGCAATTTTAGATAAAGAATAAAGGACACTTCCATGACAATATTTGATGATGCCTCCCTATCGATTGGTAACACGCCGCTGGTCAAACTCAATCGCGTGGTTTCGAGCAACGTTTATGCCAAAATCGAAAGCCGCAACCCAAGCTTCAGCGTAAAATGCCGTATCGGCGCCAACATGATTTGGGATGCAGAGAAAAAAGGTATCCTGACCAAAGATAAGGAAATCATTGAAGCAACAAGCGGAAACACCGGTATCGCACTTGCTTTTGTTGCTGCGTCGAGAGGCTACAAAATTACGCTTACCATGCCAAGCAGCATGAGTCTAGAACGTCGTAAACTGTTAAAAGCGCTAGGCGCTACCCTGGTGTTAACCGAGCCACCAAAAGGCATGAAAGGAGCGGTTGCGAAAGTCCAAGAATTGATGGATCAAAACCCTGGCAAGTACGTGCCTATGCATCAGTTTGAAAATCCCGCTAACCCTGAAATCCACGAGAAAACCACTGGCCCTGAGATCTTCGACGCCACTGACGGCAAAGTCGATGCATTTGTTGCAGGTGTGGGTACTGGCGGCACAATCACAGGCGTTACGCGTTACCTTAAACAGACTAAGGGTAAAGACATAGTCGCCGTTGCTGTTGAGCCTGAAGATAGTCCAGTGATCACTCAAGCAATGGCGGGTGATGAGCTCACACCTGCACCACATAAAATACAAGGTATTGGTGCCGGATTCATTCCAGGTAACTTAGATTTAAGCCTGATTGACGAAGTCGAGCGCGTATCAAACGATGATTGTATGGAGATGTCGCTTCGATTAATGAAAGAAGAAGGCATTCTAGCGGGCATATCTTCTGGTGCAGCCGTCGTTGCAGCGAAACGATTTGCTGAACGTCCAGAAAACAAAGACAAAGTCATCGTTGTGTTACTTGCAAGCGGCACTGAACGTTATCTCAGTAGCCCAATGTTTGCTGGCCAGTTCACTGAACTAGAAGAAGTTCAGTAATCACAATCTGCGCTAATGCGTCATGATATCTCATTACATGACGCATTAGGCATCCACATTTCAAGTCATTCACGCTTTTCAATTTCTATAGATAATCGTTAACAACTCTAATTCACCTTAAATTATTTATATATTTTCGTCTTTCGGCCGATATATCAAAGGGATATTGTTGAGGTTTTCTATGCGCGTTTCATGCATTTTAGTTTTTTTAGTCACTCTGTTTACAACCATGGGTTGTGGCGATGAGATGCGCGCAGGTAAATACGGCATGATAAGCGAAGGTACACCTCAACATGCCGCGCTAAAATTCACGAAAGCCGTGTATAAAGAACAAAACCTCGACCCAGCACTCGCGCTTTCAACAGAACGATTTCAAAAAATTCTCGCTGCGTATCACACACCGCGAAACGTTCAACGCCAAGTATTCAACGTGAGATTTGATGAAGTAGTTGCAGAAGTCGTTGCCGGTGGCACACTGCTAAGCATAGATTCGCGTGATGATGCCGAAATTGACATAAAACTCGAAGGACGCTACAACGGCGAACGCCTTTGGGATTTAAAAACCATCATGCTGGTAAAAGAGAAAGGTGGCTGGAAAGTTGCCGGTGTGAAAGAGTCTGTGCCTTAAATAGTATAAGTCACCAATTCATTTGGTATTTTCAAAGACAGAGCGCAATCAATCCTGACTATCTCTTCTGTAGTGCAATTGTTAACCTCCCCAATTTAGTTGCACCCTAAATTAGAGTTTTCCGGTCACCACAGGTTTTTAGCAGATAGGTTCAACCTTCAGTCATGGCATTGGGTTGTAGGGTTAAATCATTGTTTGTATATGATTTTTTAGTCTATGTTTTGTTTACAGATAAAACAATAAGCTACAATAGTCAGACCAGTCGCTAATTTACAGGGCAGTAGGTATTGAGTACGTCAACTATCTTTTTGATTTCAATTGGTTTACTTATGACCGCTACCATTTTGCATGATTGCAGCTTCTGCTCAAGTTCCAAAAACGTGTCAGCGGTAAGCGCGACTATTTTTTGATTGGGTTTTTTAGCAATAATCTGCCGAGTAGCTTCAATACCATCAATACCCGGCATATGTATGTCCATAAAGATAAGGTCAAAGTCATTGTTGGCAAGCAACTCCACTGCTTCTTCACCCGTATCGCTTAATACGATTTTAAGCCCCAATGACGCAAAAATAGCGCTTGCGACCTGTCTATTTATTTCGTTGTCCTCGACAACGAGTATTCGCGCTCTTTTACTAAAACGCATGGTAAATGTAGGTTGATATGCCTCTACCGACTGCTTTGACACGGATTGCAGGGGTATATCAACTTTAACCAATGTGCCGTTGTTTAAACTACTTGCTAAATTAATCTTTCCATCCATTAAATCAACAAGACTTTTTGTTATCATCAAGCCTAAACCGAATCCTTCCTGCGTACTCGCTTTGCCTACCTGTCGAAATTTAGAAAATAAGAGATGAATATCCTTTTCAGCAATACCTATACCTTGGTCTTTAACTGCAATCGTCAAGGTCTTAGCGTTTACAAAAACGTTAAGCTTAACAGTCTGTTTAGGCTTTGAAAATTTGATAGCATTAGTCAATATATTAAGAACAATTTGACTTAAACGAGCTTCGTCTACCAAGATTGAATGAATGTCATTTGTCGACAGAGCTAACTCAATCGTAAGACTTTTTTTATCAGCGATGGGCGTTATCAGGCCCAGTGTTGAGTTGAAAAAGTTATCGACATCCATCATTGCCAAGTCTAACTCCAACACCCCAGATTCAATTTTTTCTAGATCCAAAACTGAATTCACCACTTGTAATAGTCTTTTACCACTGTAATCTAAATGTTTTAGGTATGTATTGTAGTGATCTGGCATCTTATGCTGCTTGTCATTTAACATTAATTGACTAAAACTGATGATGGCATTTAGAGGTGTTCGCAACTCATGGCTAACATGGGATAGAAAGTCTGTTTTTATCTGATTAGAATTTTCTATTTGTTTTATTTTGATTCTCAATTCTAGCTGAGATATCACTTCGCGGCTTAGTATTTCTAGCGCATTACGCTGATATTCATTTAGTGTTTTTGGTTTATCGTTTATAGCACATAAGGTGCCAATAACTAGTCCTGAAGGGCTTATGAGCGGTGCGCCTGCATACGACCTAATATTGGGATCAGATGTCACCAAAGGGTTGTCTCTAAAGCGCTCATCTTGAAGCGTATCTGTTACTTCAAAAATCTCTTTTTGAAGGATTGCATGACTACAAAACGCAATGTCACGAGATGTTTCACTCGCACTTAAACCGACTTTTGATTTAAACCACTGTCGCTTGGGATCTACAAGACTGATTAGCGCAATATTGGTTTCACAAATATCTGAAGCCAGAGAAGTCAGATCGTCGAAGACCTTTTCAGCCTCTGTATCAAGAATTTCATATCTGTATAATACATCTAATCGTTCTTGCTCATTTTCAGGTAAATCTGCTGGTATCATAAATTTTGGTCATCATTTTTTTGAAGCAGTGTGCTTAGTGTGACTAGAAAAATAGCAAACAAAAAAATTTAGTGTTGTTCATTAACATTGTGTTGATATCAACGTAAAATAAAACTTTGTTGTAAAATCCTAGTGCAATATTCAAACCAAAAATCGGCAATAACTGCCATACCATAGTGAAAACTAATCACCCGCTGCGACACCCTCTCGTCTTGGATCAGCACCACCGTAAAGTTTTCCGTCTTTGATCATCACTGCGTGGATCCCTGAGTTTAAATCGCGAATCTGTACTTCGTGGCCTTTTTTTACCAAGGCTTCTTCAAGTGAGGTTATGCTGGTGCCTTTCTCGAGTGTGGTGTAATCATTGCGATTAGTGACTCTAGGAAACGAAATAGCAGATTGTACGTCCATGTCGAAATCAATCACGTTTACAATGGTTTGGGCGACATAATTGATGATGCGGCTGCCACCTGGTGAGCCGACAATCAGTTTAAGATTATCGTCCTTATCAAACACCATGGTCGGTGACATCGCACTTCGCGGCCTCTTCCTCGCCTGGACTCTATTCAGGACTGGTTCGCCATTTCGCTGTGGATCGAGCGAAAAATCCGTGAGTTGATTGTTTAACATAAACCCACCGAC
>JBCDMA010000150.1:0-9695 GCA_038744645.1 Pseudomonadota bacterium
ATAAAACATTGGACCAGTTTAAAGCTGCGACGCAGGAAGCGATTGCGCTTGGGGTTTTTGGGTCACCCACGTATGTACTCAATGGTGAAGAGTTATTTTTTGGTCAAGACCGTCTAGAAATGCTTTATCTAAAATTGGCGAAGTAAATCTAGGTTAAAGCCAAAGCGTGATTGAACCAATATGGTCAGCCTGCTCGAAAAAAGTGCGGATGAGTTGTTTCAAAGAAATCGTCGACGTTAGAGCGTACACATGGGAATACGACTAACCCCTCGATTTAAAGTGATTGACTGCCATAAGTTGGCATTAATTTTTTATAAAACAATTGGTTGTGAGTAATGGGTGTAGCGAAAGTAACGTGACAATCATTTAACCAAATTGAACATGGATTTGGAGCGTTATTTGCAAATCCGACATTGTTGTAGACAGAAAATATTTATTGAAAATAAGGACATATACGTATGGGCGCCAGAATTTCTATCGATTTTGTTTCACATCGTTATCATCCGACGGCCCCCAATACACTTGATAATATCGAAAACATCATTGAGCCAAACGAAAATGTCGCACTAATTGGTAGAAGTGGGTGTGGTAAATCCACGCTGTTGCACATTCTTGCGGGATTAATCAAACCAAGCGATGGCTGTATACGCATCAACAATAAGCAAATCGAGAAACCCAGCGCCAAATGGAACATGATGTTCCAAAAAGCCTCGCTGTACCCCTGGATGAGCGTAAAAGAGAACGCGTCCTTGGGGTTAATCTTCGCTGGCGTTCCGAAAAAGCAAGCAAACGAAAAAGTCGACGAATTACTGGATATGGTCGGGTTGCACGATAAGAAGAACGTTAAAGTCCAGCGTTTATCCGGTGGCCAACAACAGCGTGTTGCGCTTGCGCGTTCGCTTGCAACTGAACCTGATGTATTAATGCTTGACGAACCCTTTTCATCTCTCGATGCATTTACGCGCGGTGCTTTGCAAGAAGAAGTGCCCGCTATTTGCCGCAGTCGCAACATCACCATGATCACGGTCACCCATGACATTGATGAAGCGGTGACAATGGCCGACAGGGTGTTGATCATGTCAAGAAATCCGGGCCGCATCGTAGACGAATTAAAAATCGATTTACCGTGGCCGCGGCGTCATATGGATTCAAAATTTCAACAACTACGCGGTCAGTTAATGCAGATGTTTACTGACACTGACGCTGAAGACAGTGCCACGACTCAACCGTCGAGCAAAACAAAAATACCGACCAATGCAGCGTAAGCTTTTCGATTAGATACCAGCAGGAGCAAGTTATGAAAAAGCAACAAACAACAAAAAATACCGCTGATACCACCAGTGATTCTGAATTGGATTATTTGCAGAAATATGAAATGAGTCGTCGCGACTTTTTAATGGATTCACTTGCAATGGGTGGCCTGGCGGCATCTTTTGGACTTGCAGCTGCTAATCCGGCTTGGGCGAGTATTCAGCCGCCAGATGATGAGGTATTGCGGATCGGATATCTTCCAATCACAGACGCCACAGCACTGCTGGTCGCGCATGGCATGGGATTTTTTGAAGAAGAAGGTATTAAAGCAGAGCGCCCAACCCTCATAAGAGGGTGGTCACCTTTGATAGAAGGGTTCGCTGCAGGGAAATTCAACCTAGTGCATTTTCTCAAGCCTATTCCCATTTGGATGCGATATAACAATGGATTCCCCGTAAAAATCATGTCATGGGCCCACCTTAACGGCTCTGGTTTGGTTGTCGGGAAGCATCTCAATGTTGACAGCTTTTCTGGTTTGGGCGGCACTCAGGTGGCAGTACCATATTGGTATTCAATGCACAATATTGTTCTGCAAATGGCATTGCGTAACGTTGGCTTAAAACCGGTCATTAAGTCTGATGGCGAAAAGCTTGCAAAAGATGAAGTCAATTTACAAATCATGCCTCCGCCTGACATGCCTGCAGCTTTGGCAGCGAAGAAGATCGATGCCTTTATTGTTGCAGAACCTTTCAATGCAGCAGGCGAGTTGTTGGCAGGTGGAAAGATGTTGCGCTTCACTGGTGATATCTGGCGCAATCATCCTTGTTGCGTTATTTGTATGAATGAGAACACGGTCAACAACAATCCTGTGTGGACGCAAAAAGTCATGAACGCGATTGTAAAAGCGCAAGACTATGCTCAGCAAAACAAGCAAGAAGTCGCCCACATGCTATCAAGAGATGGCAAGAAGTATTTGCCGATGAAAGCCAATGTAGTGGAGCGAGCAATGACGTTCTACGATTTGGAGAGCTATAAATTACCAGAGGCAATAAAAAATCCTGACTGGGATAGTGGCCGAATCGATTTCCAACCTTGGCCATTCCCGTCCGCGACCAAGCTGATTGTGAACGAGTTGAAGCATACTTTGGTCGGTGGCAACACTAAATTTATCGAAGCATTAGATCCAGAGTTCGTTGTGAATGATTTGGTCGACTATAACTTTGTTAAAGTGGCAATGGATAAATATAGCGGTTGGCAAAATGTGCCTGGCTTCAACGCTGACTCGCCGTTTGACAGAGAAGAGATTGTAGTGCTGTGAGCATTGCCAAATCTGAAGCATTAGCTTCGACTGCGTCAGACTCGGTTGCTGTGAAAATCGCTGTACGTTTCTTAGATCAAATCAAATACCCAATCATCGGTATCACTACACTATTGGCGATATGGTGGTTCGGTGGATATCTCATTGATAATGACTCTGACTTGACGGCATTTTCGGATTTTGCGCCTGGCCCGACATTTGTTGCACTTTATCATTTGGTGTTGAGCGGTGAACTCACCAATGCGGTCAGTTCAAGTTTGTATCGTATCTTGGTCGGTCTGTTCTGGGGGATCGCGATTGGATTGCCGGTGGGGATTTTGATTGGTTATGTGCATACCGCCATGAAAATTGCTAACGTGCCATTCCAATTTGTTCGGATGATCAGTCCGCTTGCTTGGATGCCAATTGCAGTGCTGGCTTTTACGAGCTGGGATTCAGCGATCATCTTTTTGATTGTAATGGCGGCAGTTTGGCCAATTATTTTTTCGACGGCGAATGGTGTTCGAAAAATCGACCCGAATTGGTTCAAAGTCGCTTTGAATCTTGGTGCATCACCTCTGCAAATGTTACATCGCATCATATTGCCCGCGATAATGATGGACGTGGTCATGGGGATTCGTCTTGCCGTGGGTGTCGCATGGGTAGTATTGGTGCCAGCAGAGTATTTAGGTGTGACGAGTGGCCTAGGCTATGCGATAAATGATGCGCGCGATACCTTGTCGTATGACACCTTGGCGGCGATAGTCGTCGTTATTGGACTTATTGGCTATCTATTGGACAGTCTATGCGGCCTGTTGGTTAAGCATTTCAACTGGCATGCAGAATAAAAACCTTAAACAACAAAACACATAAAAGAGACACTAATTGGAGAATATTTATGACGACTGAAACTGCTGAAACAACAGACACTGTTGCTACAACTTACTTGCGCCCTATCGATAGAGACGGCCTACTAGCTTTCGCAGAAAAGGGTAAAAACAACCCGCAAATGCAAGGTACGAATAAAGTCCACACTGTGACTGAAGGTCAATACCGCACCATTAACCATGTCAATCAACACAAGGTAATTGTGGATGAGCCACTTCATCTATTTGGTGAAGACACGGCACCTGCTCCTGGAGAAATTATTTTGTCAGGGCTAGGTGGATGTATAGCCGTAGGCGTCACTGCTGTGGCAACCCTTAAACAGGTCAAGCTTTCAAAACTAGAAGTATTTATAGAAGGTGATATCGGCAATCCGGCGGCATGGGGTGCTGGCGGCGCTGAAAAAGAACCTGCGGATATGGGGTTTCAAGAAGTACGCGTTAAGGTCTTAGTTGAAGGTGATGCCAGTCGTGAAGAACTAGCAGAAATCGTCAAACACGCGAATTACTACTCACCAATGGCTAATTCAATTCGCAATCCAATTGATTTCAGCATTGAAATGATGGACGAATAATAGAGTAAGTGCTTACAGGGTAATGCATTGAATTAAGAGGCAAATATATGAATACCGCGGCAGTCTCAAAAGCTGATGAAATACCATGGGAATGCGAGGAAACTATTGTTTCAAATGTGGAAACGATCTCTAGGGATCTTCTTGCTCCAGAAGCGAATCGCATTGATCAAGAGGGTTTTTACCCAACCGAAATTATGTCCAAACTTGGTGAGGCTGGTGCTTTTGCGACTCATCTCGATGCGTATGGGCAACGTTTTGAACTCACACTCAAAAATATGAACACCATAAGTCGATATTGTGGTTCTACGGGTTTCATCACCTGGTGTCAGAACGTGTGCGGCATATATATGGAAGCATCTGACAATCCTGCACTCATTACACGGCTGCCTGACCATGCTACTGGTATTTCCTTGGGTGGCACTGGGTTGTCTAATCCCGTTAAAGCATTAACCAATATCGAGGCTATGGCTTTAAAAGCGGTGAAGGTTGACGGCGGATATGTTGTGTCGGGGCTTTTACCGTGGGTCAGTCATATTGCGCATGGCCAATATTGCGGCACGATCGCAGGCGTAGAAGGCAGTGATTCACACGAGGTGATGTTCCTGTTGGATATAACTGAACAAGTCAAATTGACAAAATGCCCTAAGTTCTCAGCAATGGAAGGTACCAGTACCTGGGGTATTCATCTAGAAGATTATTTTGTCAGCGAAGATCAGATCATTGCCGATCCTGTGCGTCCTTTCTTACAGCGGATCCGTGGTGCGTTTATACTCTTACAAACAGGCTGGGGCGCGGGTGTGATCCAAGCGTCTATTGATGCATGTCGTGAAGTAGAATCTTCGCTTGGTCATGTTAATCAATACCTTCATGATCGTCCGGACGAATTAGAAGCAGAACTTGAAGAGCTCACAAGGCGAATGAATGTTCTTGCCAAAACACCCTATGAAAATAGCAAAGAACACATGCTGGATATCCTAGACACACGTGCGTTTTGTTCTGAGCTTAGCCTAAAAGCATCCCAATCAGCTTTACTCCATCAAGGTGCCCGTGGGTATCTCATGAAGTCAAAGCCTCAGCGTTTGATCCGTGAAGCGCATTTTGTCGCCATTGTAACGCCAGCTATTAAACACCTGCGATGGGAAATGGCCAAAATGATGAAAGAGCCTGAACCTGCATGAGCACTGGCAAAGCACCATGGCGACTCTTCATCTGTCGCGCATGTGGATTGATTTACGATGAAGCTGACGGTGATCCAGACAGTGGACTGGCGCCTGGGACGCGTTTCTGCGATATCCCCGATGATTGGGAATGTCCCCTGTGTGGTGTGACAAAAGCCGACTTTGAACCCTTCGAGCGACAAGAAATCACGGTCACCTCGGTCACCGCTGGCACATCGAAGAAACAAGGTATTGTTATTATCGGTGCTGGGCTAGCAGGTTGGGCAGTTGCCGAGGCTATTCGAAAAGAAAACACCGAGGTCCCTGTCACTATCGTAAGTGCATGTAGTGCCGATCGATACCACAAACCAGAATTATCAGTTGCTATTAGTCGTGGCATGAATTCGGAAAAGTTAGTCCAAGAAAAATCTGAAGATGCTGCTAATAGACTTGGTATTAGCTTATTGAACAATACGTTTGTAATTGGTATTAGTGCGTCGATAAATCAGTTGCGTACAACAAGAGGTACCTTGAAATACACGCACCTTGTGTTCGCGCAAGGTGCGAAAGCATTTTTGCCGCAATCACTGCCAGCGGATCAGTGTTGGCGAATCAATCAATTGGCATCGTGGAAAGGGTTGCAAAAAGTCTTAAGTAAAGAACCTCAACGCGTGGCGATCGTCGGCGCTGGAATGATTGGTTGTGAACTCGCAGAGGATCTCAATGTCGCCGGTCATCAAGTCACATTGATTAACCGAGACCCCTATCCGTTAATGACGCTATTGCCAGAAGTTGCTGCAGACATGCTCACATGTGCAATGACAAAACAGGGCATAAATCACCTAGCTGAGACCGAAATCAGTCAGCTTGAAATTCTAGATAATGGCGCAAAGAAAGCCCATTTAACCGACGGTTCATTTATAGAAATTGATCAACTGATCATTGCAACAGGTTTGGTAACAGATAATCGTCTTGCTAAACAGGCGAATCTGGCATTTGAGAATGGTATTGTTGTCAGCCCAACCAGTTTACAAACGAGTCAGGATAACATTTACGCCCTTGGCGATTGCGTAAGTATTAACGGGGCGGCCTGTCGATTCATAGAACCCATCCAACATCAGGCAAAAGCCATTGTAAACAATATATTTGGATTGCAGTTAGACTCTTATGAGCACAAGAACCCGGTGATCCGATTGAAAACCAAATCACTCCCAATCGTTTTGCGTGGGATGCCAAAACGCAAAGGTACTTGGCAAACAGTTCGTCAAAACAGTCACGAGATCACGATGGAGCAATACTTAGGAGATGAAATCATTGCTGCATTGGAAGTGGGTGTGTCTAGCAAGGGTCAGGGTACGAAAGTCGCGTAGATTTGACCTTTGACTAGCATTCGGCGCTAATAGCCATGATCTTGTCATACAGAATGTCATTGAGCTTACCTGTTGCAATGGCCTGACGACTTTTATACTCACCAGATATTAGATTTAGGATCGCTGTGGTTGGTAAGACGGTGGCAACGCCATTAGCAAGCTTTTCCTGCGTGTCTGCTTTGGCCTCTTCTAAATACATGATGTCCATATGCGCGTTATCACAGTCTATGGGTTCAATCACTTTGGCTTCAACGCGCTGAAGTTTTTTGCTCGCTGACGCACAGCCTGATAAAACCACAATCGATACAATGCACACCGTCGCTAGTTTACGCATCAATAAACTCTTTGAATGTTATTTTGTATAGTGACATGTGTTTTGTCGATTAAATTTCAGTGGAAATTACTTTTAATAGAGTTTTCTTATCTATTGTTTAAAATGCACCAAACTAGCGCGTTTTATATGTCGCTAAACCTTCCATTTCGTGTGTGAAATATGTATTTTTTTCACACCTGATTACGGGCGAGAAAAGCACGTTTAAATCAGCAATAGTGTCGCAATGAAATGTTGAAAAATTTAATTGCAGCAGTTTACATTTGGCGATATTCTTTCGCGCCTTTTTTATTTAGTTGTATTTTTTTAGAAATTATTGAGGGCGAGGAAACAAATGAAACCATCTTCTTGGTCAAAAGAAGACTCAGCCGCCCTTTACGGTATACGCGATTGGGCCAACGATTACTTTTCTATTGACGACAATGGCAGCGTTACAGCCAAAACCCTGAACACGGAAGTGTCTCTACTGGACGTCGTTAAAGGCATGCAGGCACGTGGCCTCGATATGCCTGCTTTGTTGAGGATTGAAAATGTGTTGGATGCACAGCTTTTCAGACTGAATGAGGCGTTTAAACAGGCGATATCAGACGCTGATTATCAAAACGTATATCGCGGTGTCTATCCAGTTAAGGTGAATCAGCAAGCGCAAGTAGTGGAAGAGGTGGCAGACTTTGGTAGTCGCTACCAACACGGTCTAGAGGTAGGCAGCAAACCCGAATTGATTATTGCCTTAGCCATGCTTAGTGAACCCGAGAGTTTAATAATATGCAATGGATATAAGGACAGTGAATTTATCGAATTAGGCCTTCGTGCCAGCAAACTTGGATTTAGTTGTTTCTTTGTCGTTGAAACCCCATCAGAGCTTCCAACCATTATAGAGGTCTCAAAAAGGCTGGGCATTGCGCCAAAAATTGGCATCAGAATAAAGATGACTAGCACGGTAAGTGGGCATTGGAACAGCACAAGTGGCGACCGCAGTATCTTCGGCCTGACATCGACACAAGTCATCGAGCTCGTTGATGACTTAAAGCAAGAAAATATGCTTGATTGTTTGCAGTTGCTGCATTGCCATTTAGGCTCGCAAATACCTAATATTCGAGATATCAGAAGTAGCATTGTAGAGGCCTGTCGATACTTTGCGGATATTCAGCAAGAAGGTGCAAACTTGACCCATATTGATCTGGGTGGCGGGTTAGCGGTGGATTATACCGGGGCCCAAAGCAGTGAAACGCACAGTAAGAATTATAGTTTGAACGAGTATTGCTCGGATATCGTCGTTACACTCAAAGACACACTAGATGAATATAAATTGACGCATCCAGTAATTGTTACTGAATCTGGGCGAGCGACTGTCGCCTATGCGTCGGTGCTGTTATTTAATGTGCTTGACGTCAATCGCTTTGAAGCCACTCGTTTGCCTGCTCCCAACGAAGATGAACATTTACTGATCAAACAAATGCGAGATATCTATGAGTATCTCAATGAACAATCCGTGCAAGAATGCTACAACGATGCTCAGTTCTATCGTCAGGAAATACGAGATCTGTACAAAAGGGGACAGGTCAATCTAAGACAGCGTGCTATTGCTGAAAACCTCTATTTGGACATCGTCCAGAAAACGGCTGAAATTATCAATACACTGGATAGAGTCCCGTCAGATTTGGAAGGATTGACAGAAAGCTTGGCCGATATCTACTACGGTAACTTCAGCTTGTTTCAATCGCTGCCTGATATATGGGCCATCGATCAAGTTTTCCCTGTTATGCCCATTCACCGGCTCAATGAAAAACCGCAACGGCAGGCCGTGATAGCGGACATCACGTGCGACTGCGATGGCAAGATTGATCGATTCATCAGCCCCAATGGAGGCCATCAAAGTACACTCCCGGTTCATGATTTAAATGAAAATGAAGAATATTTTTTAGGTGTATTTCTAGTAGGTGCCTATCAAGAAACGCTGGGCGATTTGCACAATCTATTCGGTGATACGAATGTCGTGAGTATCAGAATTAATGCTGACAATAGCATCGATTTTGTAAAAGAAATTCACGGCGATACCATAGCAGATGTTTTGAGTTACGTTGAATATCACCCAAAGGATTTGCAAACCCGATACAGAAATACTGCTGAGCGTGCAGTAAAACATGGACTTATCGATGCTAAGGAACGCCAAGAACTGATTAAAGCGTTTAACGAAAGCATCCAAGGCTACACCTACTATGAAAAGTAGTGGTGTCCAAGCAACCGATTCTTTAGAGGAATTCTTATGTGTACAGTATTGATCATTGGGGCTGGTGGCGTCGGTCAGGTGGTGACCAAAAAATGCGCTGCGCTGCCAGACATTTTTACCAACATCGTGCTTGCAAGTCGTACAGAAGAAAAGTGCAAAGCCATAGCATCACAATTGGATAGAACCATTGCAACGGCGAAGGTTGATGCCGATGATGTTGACGCGTTGGTCGCGTTGATTGACAAAGTGCAGCCGTTTATGGTGATCAATGTCGCGCTCCCATATCAGGACCTCACCATCATGGATGCTTGCCTGAAAACCGGTGTGCATTACCTTGATACGGCGAACTATGAACCAAAAGACACAGCAAAGTTTGAATATCATTGGCAATGGGCCTACCAGGAGAAATTCGAAAAGGCGGGCTTGATGGCATTGCTAGGCTCAGGTTTTGACCCTGGTGCCACTAACGTATTCACTGCATATGCTGCTAAACACTATTTTGATGAGATCCATAAATTAGATATTATCGATGTCAATGGCGGCGACCACGGCTATCCTTTCGCAACAAATTTCAATCCTGAAATCAACATCAGGGAAGTC
>JBCDMA010000151.1:0-9595 GCA_038744645.1 Pseudomonadota bacterium
GACAAATATAGGATACAAAAATGACTGAAGAAGCAATAATTGAAGAGGGAGCAGAAGCGCTGGAACACCCTTTTATAAAACAAATGATCATTCAATTACGTGCTGTCGATAGCTATGGCACATACGATACGTGGTCAGATGCAAAGGTGCTTGATCCAATGATCCTGACCAAAGCAAAGCGACGTGAAATACCTGTAATTGGCGATCCTGATGAAACGGTGATTGCTCGCGTCAAAGCGTATTACAACTGCCTAGCATTGCTTATCGAAAAGAATACCGGGTTGATGGCGGTGCCCGTGATCAATCTAACCCACGAAGGCTTTGGCCGCGCATTTATCTCTGTTGGCAAGCTCATTGTATTAGATCGCACATTGCGCGATGTGCATCGTTTTGGTTTCCCTAGCGTTGAAGCCTTAATCAATGAAGCAGAAAAATACGTTGGTAAGGCAACTGACCTAGTTGAAACCTATCGCGAAGTAGCGAAATTGTAGGAGAAATCTCATGACGGATGACGAGTTAAAAGCACTGAACAAAGACATGAAAAAGAAAAAGCGTATCGCCACTGAATGGGCATCGCAAATTCACGATGTCGTGGAAGACACGCTTTGGTCTGATTACGAGCAACTCACCGAGTTGGCTGAAAAAACCATTGAAGCTTGCAATGCTTGGAAAGTGGCAAAAGCGAAGCTCGAAGAAGCAACAGCATAGTTTAATAACAATACTCTTAGGGAAACCTTATGCCAAAACCAGACCACCATATTTTCGTCTGCATGCAAAATCGCCCACCAGGGCATCCTCGCAGCAGTTGCGGACAACGAGGCGCGCAGGCCGTATACAACGCTTTTTCTGAAGAGTTGATCAAACGCAATTTGCAAAACGTGGCATTAACACAATCCGGCTGTTTGGGCCCGTGTCAATCGGGTGCAAACGTGCTTATCTATCCCACAGGTACCATGTATGGATGGATTGAAACAGACGATGTGAGCAAGATAATTGACCAGCATATCATTGCAGGTGAAACCTATACCGATAAAGAGGCACCAAAGGAGCTTTGGTAAAAGCGGCTTTTATCGCCGCCTACCACAGTTGTGTTTCGACCCCTTTAGTTTGACTGCTTGGGTATTCTTTTGAACTTGGTGGACGTCTCTCGCCGGCATTAGTCTGTGGGGCCTAGATTTACAGGAAGGGGCGCTTCTAAACACCGGGCCAGAAGAAAGGCTAGAATCCGACGGCACAGATTTTAGCTATAAACTGAGTGCTGAATTTCAAATTACACAGGTCTTTGTAATTACCATTTCATACGCTGTGACAGACCTAGATGAAGGTGATATCGAGTTGACGCAAGTTGGCTTTAAATTTGAGTTTTGATTGAACGTCGCAACTTTCATGCGCGATATAACAATATGAAAATATTGATCTTTTTATTGTATTATCACGCGTGATACGTTGTTAGGTTGAGCGTCAGCTCAGCTGACATTAAATTTCGCCACAAGTTCTTACACTTTTTGTACAAATGTTTTCAGTTTTAAACTTGTAAACCATCTATCATTGCGTCCCAAAATATCAACACTCAATTAAGAACAAAAAAATTGCAGTCTAGTTTCTACTCAACAATCATTATCCTGATCACAGTGATTCTTTTTGCAAACACTTCTCCGTTGTTTGCACAAGAAACGCCTGCTGGTGTTGAGTTAGACGCTGAAAATGAATTCACTACAGATTTACTCACGTCAGAAAGTAAGAAGTCATGGTACGACGAGATTGATTGGACGCTCTATTTTCGACTTAGCGCAAATCTTCAAAACAGACTCTTTATCGATCCAGGCCAAGTAGACTTCATTGACTACCTTCGCGTTTCTATAGGACTGGATTTTTACTTTAAAAACTTCTTTATCGAAGGCAATGATCAATTTAGACGCAACGACAGCAGTGCAACCGTTGGGTATCAGTTATTTGACAATGATAAATACAAAATCGACCTGCTTATCGGGCATACATACTTAAATGGCATTTCAGAAACGAGGGGTAACTTAATACGAGACGACGCAAGCGAAGCTTTTGAGGGCATTGAAGAGCGTTCTGATGACTCTAGTCAAGGTTTTCGTTTTGCACAATATCGCGATACCAGTGCATGGTGGGTTGACATTGCCGGTGATGTTATTGCAGACACACACGGTGGTTGGCTCATTGATGGCTACTACTCCAAGCTGTTTTATGCGCGCAATTGGGACATTCAGATTGGCGCAGGTTTAACGCTTTTTTCAAGCAACTACGTGGATTACTACGCAGCGGTGAGGCCATCCGAAGTGAGGCCTGATAGGCCTGCTTATCGAGCTGATGAAGGTTATAGAGTGTCTTTTGATGCTTCAGCACAATACCCCATTTCAAAAAATCTGCTGTTTGTTACCGGCGTAGAACTGGCACATTTTTCATCTGCGTTTGAAGACAGTCCACTGTATTTGCGTTCGACGAAAATGAATTTACACATGGGCGTGATGTATGTCTGGTAAGTTTATGTTCACTCTCAGATGCCTGCTAGTGTGTATCAGCTTGCTAACTTTTTCGCAGGCATCTGCAAGCAACCAGCCCATGCAGAATATTTTGATTTTATCTCCAAGTAAATGCATCGCAATTTCAGAAGGTCGTGATTGCTATGCAGACATTCAAATTAGCTGGACGTTGGATGCTGCGAAAGACGTTTGTTTGTTCTCAGATCTCGAATCAACACCATTGAAGTGCTGGAATTCAAAAGCGTCTGCAAAGGAAACTTTCGAACTTGTAAGCAATAGCTCAATACACTTCCGATTGCTGGATACCAACAACGACGAACTATTGGCCGAGTCGACGCTGAAAGTCACCTGGATTTACAAAAAGCAGCAGCGAAAAAGACGTTGGCGCGTCTTTTAAGAAAGGCAGTCTATGCACGTGAGGAAACATGACTAATTATGCGAAGATTTTATTGGTTGAGGATGACATAGCCCTTGCTGACTGGATTAATGATTACCTTAAGAATGAAGGCTTTGATGTTGTCCATGTTGAAAGAGGTGACGTCGTTGTCGACGCACTGAAACAAGACAATTTTGACTTGATTTTGCTCGACATCATGCTTCCAGGGATTGGTGGCATTGAGGTGTGCAAAGCTATCCGCACGTTCGACCAAACGCCAATCATCATGTTGACGGCGAAAGGCAATGAAATTGATGAAGTGATTGGTTTGGAAGTGGGTGCAAATGACTATATTACAAAACCTGTGCGCCCTCGCGCCTTGTTAGCCAGGATCAAAGCTGGACTGCGCAACAGTCAATCGAGCAATACGCAAAAAGACAAACTCGTGTTTGGCACCTTAACCGTTGATCGCGCTGCCAAGCGCGTTACATTGAACGAAGAAGTGATATCTTTGTCTACCAACTTGTTTGAATTCTTGTGGTTATTGGCAGATAACGCGGGAAGAGTCGTCAGTAGAGATGAGGTGTTTCTAAAGCTTAAAGACAGAGAATACGATGGGCTTGACCGGCGTTTTGATGTCATGGTGTCTACCCTGCGCAAGCTTTTACGAGACAACGACAAAAACAACGCGCGGATTAAAACGGTGTGGGGACAAGGCTATCTATTTGTTGCAGATGCATGGTTTGAGTAACCTTAAGTACCATATCAACTAATGCCGCCATGAACAAAATTGTCATTAACATTGTTCTCACTGTTACTTTTTCTCTTTTCGCATTTGGTTGGTTGCTCGACCACTTTGCAGATGAATCGGTCAGTCAGCAGTCTGAAAAAACCAACCAGCTTCGCATTCAACTTATCAACGGCATCATTTCGCAATTGTCCACCGTGCCACCTGATGATCTGTTGCAGAATATTCAAGCGCTGAGTAAACAGTTCAACCTTCCTTTTTTATTAGAGAACGTGAGCGATTACTCCTTTGACCGCTCGTTAAAAGTAAAACTCGTCTCACCTGACGGCTTGATGTTGGCCTCTGAAGAAGGTCCATTCTTACTCAAGGCAATAACTAATCACCCCGATCGCATATTGCGTTTATCCCTCGCACCCGACGCCGAAAACAATAACTTCAAAGACTTAGCACTGACATTGTTATTGTACCTTAGCTTGAGTTTAGTGCTTATTATTTGGGCTCTACCGCTGGTAAGAAGCCTTTCTAATTTAACAGACGCGGCGGCCAAATTTGGTAAAGGTGATTTGGCCGAACGAGTACAACTTGGCCAGTTTTCTCAGTTATCTCAACTTGAAAAGAGCTTTAATAATATGGCAGAACAAATCGAACAGTTAGTCGAAGAAAACAAATTGCTCGCAAACAGTTTGTCCCACGATTTACGCACCCCTCTCGCCTGCTTTAGATTTGGGCTCGATGCAAGCTTGCATGAACAAAACCTGGACAAGAAAAATGGCTATATTCGCCGTATGGAAGCTGATTTGGAGAGAATGGAGTTAATGCTGTCGGCGTTTCTCGATTATGCCAGCATGGAAAGAAACCGGCTCGATATGCAGTTCGAAACTGTTTCAATGATTAGCTTCATACGGTCAATCGTCTCAGACATGGATACATTGGCCAAAAAACAAAATGTAGAGCTTGCCTTTGCTTGCGATTGCGACGACACAACAATCCGAGTTGATAAGGTTTGGATGTATCGTGCGTTATCAAACCTGATGGTCAATGCCATCGAGTACGCACAACAAAAAGTGAACGTGGTTGTAGACCTTAAAACAAACTCAGACGGTGAAAAGATCCCCATATGCCTGATTGCCGATGATGGGCAAGGAATCCCTATTACCAAGCGTAAGGAAGTATTTACTCCCTTTGTCCGCTTAGACAGCAGCCGCCAGCGCAAAAGCAGTAATTTTGGCTTGGGTTTGGCCATTGTAAAAAGAGTGCTCTATTGGCACCAGTACAGTGTAACCGTGACGGACTTTGAAGGGCTAAATGGTTCTGAACAGTCCTTGTTGCTTAAGAAACCGAACGGCGCAATTTTCAGGCTTACACTGCATCCATCCTAGCTTTCATACTGCCATTTCTTACAATTCATTACATTTTCTACTCAATTTCAAAACAGTTGTTTCAACTGCAAATACCTAACATACGCCTTCAACTAGGAGGTTCACATGACACTTAAACGGATAACGATTTTTATATTTTTTATGCTCTTGACTGGATGTAATGACAGCGAGGGTTTTCGGGAAGTTGACACTATAATCGACAGCAACAGGATCACTACGCGCTTTTTTGACGGTGATACTGGGTTTGTTTGGGACAGAATGAGCGATGATCTTCGTGAAAAATTTGGCAGTCGTTCGTCATTCAACGCGTTTCAACGGGATATTGTCAATCGATTCGGCAGCAACTTAGACGTGCAGCGCACCAAATTCTTCAAACATGACCAATTTAACTTTTATGACCTATTGTCTGAAAGCGACAATTTGAGCAACGGTAAAAAACTCGGGATTTTCCTTTCCTTTACCAACAGAGATGGCGACAAGCTGCGTAATTTTGAATTTCGAGAAGTACTTCCCGCCGTTGATACAAACAATCAGAACTATCAAGCGAGAGCCGCATTTGACTTGCCGTTTGAAGCAGAATGGTTGACGCTATGGGGCGGTGATACTGGCTTTGAAAATGCAAACAGCGCCCGTCAATCCACGCGCTTTGGGCATAACTTTGTAAGAATGAACAACGGAATATACTTCTTGGGCAACGGATTGAATAACGACGATCACTATTGCTTTACTTTGCCAATTAGAGCCACGGCGTCGGGCACGGTAGTGGCAGTTGAAAATACTGTTCCAGATAATTCCATTGGTGAGGCAAACACCAATCTAGACCAATACTACGGCAACTATGTCGTGGTTGATCACGGTAATAATGAGTTTTCTATAACCGCACACATGGTACAAAACAGCATTGTCGTAAGAATGGGTGATACGGTGGAACGCGGCGACTTTATTGGGTCGTGCGGTAACTCTGGCGCTGTAGAGTTTCCTCAAGTGCATATTCACCTGCAAGATTCTCCAGGTACGCGCGTGTCAGACGCGACTATTCACGGTCTGCCAATGCAATTTGAATCACACTACAACAATGGAGACAGACAATCACAAGCATCACCCGTGCGCGGTGACTTAGTCGAAAAAGAAATATACAGCTTCCTTACTTATGGTGAGATCTATGGTGAGGGTAAGACCCTCACGCTCATCATGCTGCACAATCCGCAAAAAATACCTAATTGCCCCATATATCAGCAATCACGTTTTAAGCAAATCTCAAAACATGTATTGGCACGTCATGGCATCCGATTTGCACTAGGGTTTAGCTCTAATGATTCCGCGTCAAAAACTACACTTTCGTCTCAAATTCCTTATGTGGCGGGGTTTCCGGACGATACAGTATATGGAATAGACTGAATGTCTCTTCACAAAGAAGTTAGATTTAAGATAGAACTAGCACCAGAAATGAACACGCTCTTCGTCGTTTAAAATGTTTTTGAACGGTAATTGAGCAAATTATTTTATAGGTACCACCTCGATTCAAGCGAAGTAGGGGAGCACCGCATGTTTCATTTGAAGCATTTCGAAACAACAGTACGGTGAGAAATGGAAAGTAGCTGGTTAATTATTTCAGCAGCAATGGTTTTTTTGATGCAAGCAGGTTTCTTGTGTCTTGAGACCGGAAAAGTCCGCAGCAAAAACAGCGTCAACGTTGCTGCAAAGAATGTCGCAGATTTTGTTATTGCTGCTGCGATTTATTGGGCCTTTGGGTACGCCATCATGTTTGGTGACTCTTATTCAGGCATTTTTGGAACATCTGATTTTTTCTTTGGCGAAAATGCCGATGCAACCCGCTTTAGCTTCTTTTTATTCCAATTGATGTTTTGTGGTGCAACAGCAACCTTATTATCAGGTGCAGTTGCAGAAAGAATGTCGTTTCCAGGCTATGTCATAACAACCATTGTGTTGTGTTCGCTAATATTTCCGTTCGTCGGCCACTGGGTATGGTATTCCTCAAGTGATTTATCCAATCATGGATGGCTTAAATCATTAGGCTTTTATGACTTTGCTGGCGCAACCGTGGTGCACTCTGTCGGCGGTTGGGTGGCCCTTGCAGCCATCATTATTCTTGGTCCAAGAATTGGCCGTTTTAATTCCAAAAAGCGTTTACCTCAAGGATCTAATATTCCGATGGCAACGCTAGGTGTATTTTTAATTTGGTTCGGTTGGTTTGGATTTAATGGAGGAAGCACGCTTTCATTTGATGATGCAGTGCCGCTTGTGCTTGTAAATACCTGTATCGGCGCTATTTTCGGCGCCATTGGTGGCGCGGTTTTTTATTCCTTTACCTACAAAAAAATCGATATTTCAATGATGTTAAACGGCGTTATCGCTGGATTGGTCTCGGTCACCGCCGGTGCAAATGGCTTCATTCCCTCTGAATCTGCCTTGGCTGGACTCGTAGCGGGCGTACTGTTTTGTCTTGGGTGTCAGCTGCTCGATTACCTTAAATTGGATGATGTTTTATCAGTCGTGCCCGCTCACTTGATTGCGGGGATGTGGGGAACGATTGCAGTTGCACTCTTTTGCGATCCCGCAGCGATAGGCACTGGACTTAGCTTCACTCAGCAGCTAAAAGCGCAAATCATTGGCATAACTATTATTGGAATGTATAGCTTTGGTGTTTCTTTTGTCGTGCTTTACCTGATAAATCGCTTCTACCCGCTAAGGGTGTCGCGATATTCAGAAATGGTGGGTATGAATATTTCTGAGCATGGCGTGACGACTGAACTCATTGATTTACTTGATTCCATGAAAAAACAGGAATCACAGGGCAAATTTAGCAAACCCGTCAAAGAGGAACCCTTTACTGAAGTAGGCCAAATCGCTAAGCAATACAACAAGGTTATACAAAGGGTAAATAGTGAAATTACAACGCGTGATGACGCAATAACCGCTTTTAAAACCAGCGAGATGCGAAAAGCCGCCATCTTAGAATCATCGATGGACAGCGTGATTACGGTGACTAAAGACGGCCATATTACCGAATTCAACCCCGCGGCTGAAAAGATCTTCGGTTACTCCAAAAAACAAGCATTGGGCATTGATTTTATCGACCTAATCATTCCTTTGAAAGCAAGAGAACATGCGTTAGACAGCCTTTTATCAGGATTCACCACAAGTGGGGTACTAATCATCAATCGCAGAAACTCGATTCAGCTAAAACGCATCGATGACGACATTTTTCCCGCCGAAGTTACCATAACGTCAAGCAACAAAGCGGATGTCAGTAACGAATTCACGTTGCACATCAGGGATGTATCCAATCGTCAAAAAATGCAGATCCAGCTGAAAAAACTGGCATTTAACGACCCTTTGACGGGTTTGCACAATCGAACATTCTTATTGCAGGCATTACATCGTGCCGTCAAAAATGCAGAAAACACCAAGGATGACGTTGTGTTGTTTTTTCTCGATTTGGATAGGTTCAAAAGCATCAATGACACCCTCGGACACAAGGCGGGTGATGCTTTGCTATGCGAAGTGGCTAAAAAGCTCAATAGTATTACGCGCGAGAAAGACATCATTGCGCGCTGGGGTGGTGATGAATTTATTATTTTGATGACTGGCGAGTTCAATGATGAGATCTTAAAAGAAAAAGCCGAGTCGATTCTAAAAGTAATGAGAGAGACAGTAGAGATCAACGGCAGAGATATTCACCTTCAAACGTCCATCGGAATAAGCCTGAGACGTCCTGAAGATACCGAAGTTACTGGTGAACTACTGATCCAGTATTCAGATTTAGCGATGTACGCATCAAAACAAAAAGGCAGAAATCAATATCGCTTTTTCAGCACTGAACTCGCAGAACAAGCAAGGACAAAATTCGATTACGAACTCGCATTAAAAGTAGCTGTGGAATCAGAAAAAGAGCTATTTATCCTGTATCAGCCACAGTTCGATAATCACAAAAATCTCGTCGGTATGGAAGCTTTACTTCGATGGAAACACAAAGCCGAAGGGGTCATACCACCAAGTGTGTTTATTCCCATTGCTGAAAACTCAGATTTGATAATAGACATTGAAGAACAAACAATTCGCCTGGTATTTGCGCAACTTGCTGATTGGAAAAAACAACAAATAGATTTGGTGAGAGTTGCCATAAACCTGTCTGGAAAGCATTTATTGCACCCTTACTTCATGGACTTCATTGAAGGCAACATCGCAAAGTACGATATTGATCCATCGCTTATCGAGTTTGAGATAACAGAAGGCGTCATGCTTAATGATATTGATGAATGCGTAAAAGTTATACGAAAACTAAAAGACATCAATATCAGCATTTCCGTAGATGATTTTGGTACGGGTTACTCTTCATTAAGTTACTTGAAGCGATTGCCACTGGATATTCTTAAAATAGACCGATCATTTGTAATGGATGCGACACATGATCATGACGATAGGGAGATTTGTGCAACCATAATCAATCTAGCGAAGAGTCTTGGGTTGTCGACTATTGCAGAAGGCGTCGAAACAAAAGAGCAGTTTGAATTACTTAAGTCCATGGGCACCGATTGCTTTCAAGGATACTATTTCGCAA
>JBCDMA010000152.1:0-9510 GCA_038744645.1 Pseudomonadota bacterium
ATTCGCGATAGACTGTCTTACTGCGCTTGAAGTATTCAACCAAACTCGATAGCCATAATAATTCTTAAGCGCTTTAATTTGTCCTACATGCGTCGCGTGATCAGCGGTGGCGTGCCGCGCCAGGCCTTGAATTGAGTCATATCGATAGTGGATCCAGCCAACACCAGAGGTGACTGCGATGGCAGCCATACCACCCAGAAAATATCGTCTGTTAATACGTTTATTTTGTCGTTCGGTAAGGATTTCACCAAGCCGTTGTTCATCATGCTGTTCTTGAATGGCATCAAATCGACCGGTGATAGCAATAATCTGTTCCCATGCTGATTGATGACGACAATCAGCAGATAACCACTTTTTCCAGTTTTCGACTTTATCTGCACCTGCATCGCCATCTCGCAGCTGAGAGAACCAATCTGCTGCTACCTCAAGGTCGTGTTGATTCGGTTTTGCGCGAGGCAGTTTTTCAGACATGTGCTATTCAGCGCATTCAAATTTAACAAAGGCTAGCAGGACTCTGGCCACATATCGTCTTACCATTCTGTCAGAGATCCCCATAATCTGGGCGACTTCTTTATCTTTTTTACCTTGAATCACTGCCAAAGTAAACGCGTTTGCTGCTTTGGGCTTTTGTTGCATCAAAAGCCTGTCGAACTCACATAACAGCTCTATGGCAGCAGATTGCTGTTCAGCGGAAGGATAATACTGTTCACCTCTGCTAATGATGGTTTCTTGCCAAATTTTTATTATTTCTTGCTTACGCCAAAAATCAATACACAGGTTTTTGGCTATTGTGCTTAAGTAATTTCGAGCATTCTGGCAATTTTCGAAGGACTGCGGGGCCTTAAGAAGTCTCACAAATGCATCGTGGGTAAGATCAGCGGCATCCTGCTGATTTCCCAATTTACGTAATAAAAGTGAACGGAGCCACAAGTGGTTTTCACAATAAAGTGCATTGATCGTGTTAGGTTGGTTGGGATCTGACATAACAATGGTGTTTTTCTTTAAAATTACCGTAAACATGAACGATTATCAATAACGTCTGTGGATTCAATAAGGTTCGCTTTTGTCGCTTAATTTCGATAATGCTGTTGTGCGAAGCGCCTAAAAAACGATGAGAACGGAATAACGCATTGCAGTGAAAAGTCCTTTTATTTTCGATAGTGAATATGACATTTGATGCAACAGTAATGGTGAGATAGTAGCATCAGTTTTTTACGTCTAAAACAACTAACTATTTTTCTAAATTTTGTTGTTGCAAGCGCAGTTGCAAATAGGAATCAATGGTGATAGCGTCGTTTCAAATAACAATAAGTACACGCTGCCGACTTGAAATACACTCAGTTTCAGAGTTTAGCTCAAGCTGCTGAATTCTATTACGACGAATTAAAGCACTATGCTACAAAGCGAACAGGCTCTTCAATAGTCGCAGAAGACATAGTACATGACACGTGGTTGCGCGCATCAAAAACATCCGTTGACATTCCAGAAAATCCAAAAGCATACCTATTTAGCATCGTTCGTAATTTAATCGTTGATCACAGCCGGCGAGATATTAAACGTATTGATGTAGAGGATAATGGCAAAACTCTTTATTTTCCAGAAACTGAACATCGAACGCCTGAACGCAGTGTTTCAGGTAAAGAGCAATTAACCATACTGGTCAACACCGTGCAAAACCTTCCGCCGCGACGACGGGAAATCTTTATGCTTTATCGCGGTAAAGGGCTTAAGGTGCGTGAAATTGCAGAGAAACTAAATATATCTGCTGGTTTCGTTGAAAAACAAATTGCGCTGGCCCTGGTCGAATGCCGAAAACAACTGATCGACAGACAGTAGAGTAAATGGGAGAGTTTATTTTGATGACCGGTAGAGGGGAAAACGAGGAGTGATTCGTCTTACATATAATTCAAGCGCAACGTTATTCTTGTTAATCCGAGATTGAGTTTAAGTGCAAGTTTCAACAATAGTGTGGACGCTTCATGACGAGTAAAAACACGCCAGCATACAATACTGACCTACCGCCTGACATGATGGAGGTGGCGGCAACATGGATGATACGTTTGCGTGAGGCACAGTGTGATGAAATTGTTGATGCAGGGTCAGCTGATGCTGACGTGGAAAAAGAATACCGACAGTGGCTTCAGGCCGACCCGCGACACCAAGAAGCAATGGATGAGACGCTTATTATTTGGGATTCTTTATCTGAACCAATGCACGCTATATCGCAACAGAACACTGTCCTGGAAGTTAAAGAACATCAAGCGTCTGAGCTAAGTCCAGTTAAGCAAGCAATAAAACAAGAAGAATTCAACACCGAAGAAATGCAAAGTTACGATAAGGCTACAGAACTATTACTGAGTGCCAAACGTTCGGACCGATTCATGCACCCGAGTGGATTAGGATTAATAGCGGCAAGTATTTTTATTGTTTGCCTGATTTCATTTTTCAGTGTTGAATGGCTCGAACGAACACTATTCGCTGACTTCACAACAGACGTTGGCAGTCTTGAGGAAATAAGACTGGAAGATGGCTCAACCATTACGCTCAACACGGATTCTGCTGTTGATATAACGTATACACCTGAACAGCGGATTGTCAGGCTTATTGATGGCGAGGTTTGGTTTGATGTTGCGAACCATAAAGGGCGTCCTTTTATTGTTATCACAGATGAAGCGAGCTTTACAGTAACCGGCACACAGTTTGGCGTTCATCAAAAAGACAGCATGTCAGCTGTACACCTTCTAGAAGGGAGTCTGACAGTGCAGACGGTAAATGTTAACGAATCACTCAATTTGACTGCTGGATATGGTGTACAGGTGTCTGATACACAAATGAGTGAAGTCTTTGATATTGACGAAACTGCGTCAACCGCCTGGCTTAGAGGACAGATGGTGTTTTTCGAAACACCGTTAAATTCCGTCATCAATACCCTTAATCGCTATCACGAAGGCCATATCATGGTAGCCAACGAAGACTTAAAGAGCCTTGTCGTAAGTGGCGTATTCAGCACGCAAGACACAGGAAATGTCATCATTGCGCTTCAAAATACGCTTGATATTGAAGTCACACGCGTCACCGATTATTTTATTTTGTTGCATTAAAAGTCATATCGTAAAATATTTTTTCTTGGTAAAGGGGGGTATTGAAAAGCTCAACCGT
This sequence comes from Pseudomonadota bacterium, assembly GCA_038744645.1. GTDB lineage: Bacteria > Pseudomonadota > Gammaproteobacteria > Enterobacterales > Alteromonadaceae > Glaciecola. The sequence continues at coordinate 3,160 of JBCDMA010000152.1, forward strand.
TAATGAGTATGAATGATTCGTATTCTGAATAGTAAATCACGGTTGGGAAAAACAATGAGAAACAAACCCCTAATAAGAAAAAGACTTAGTATCTGTATTGGCATGTCCTTTATGCTGACAACCTCGCACCTAAATGCTCAAACGCCTTCTGACAGTGCGTCAGTGGCGGTGTCACTACAGTCTTATGATCTCGATATCGCTGCTCAACCTTTAAATCGCGCCCTTATTGAATTAGCGGCGGTAACAGGCATCCAAATTCTTTATACCACGACCGATACCGCTGATATCAATGCACCTGCACTGATTGGAGAATTCAGTGTAGAGCAAGCATTAAATACTTTGCTAAGAAATGCAGATATGACATTTCGGCGCACGGCAGAAAATACCATCACGCTTGAAGTTCGTCCCGCAATAAGCGCTGAATCGAGAAATAGTTATTTCGTTCTAGACGCCATTACCGTTTCTGCGTCAACTGTCGATCAGGATGAATCAACGACTATTTTCCAGGTCACGCCAAGTGTCACTCGTTCGGGTGTTCCTATAGAAGATATGTCAAGATCGGTTCAGGTTTACAACGCCAATTTTATTGAGGATTTTCAACCTGTCGACCTAGCTGAGGTCATTACTATGACGTCAAATGTTGCGTTTTTTGGGAAAAACTCAGTTTCAAGACGTCCTCTTTTCCTTGGCCGAGGATTCTTTACACCGATCCTCAAAGACGGTGCATCTGGCGACTACGCTAGCTACGAGACCTACAATATGGAAAGAATAGAGGTGCTAAAAGGCCCTGATTCTATTAATTTTGGTGTTGCCGAACCCGGTGGGCTTATAAATCTGGTGTCTAAAAAGCCAAAAGCAGAACGTCATGGTGAAGTAATCATAGATTACAATTCGAACCCCGGATATACATTAAAAACAGATTTTGGTGGCCCAACGCAAGACGGAGGTGCTTTAAAATACAGAATTGTTGGCGTGTACGGTGACAATGATAGTTTTAAAGATTTCTCAAACAGTGAAGAAAAATTTTTCATCGCACCATCTCTGTCCTATGAATTCAACGAAAATCATACGTTGACAGTTTGGGCCGAGCATCTGGATTTGGAAACTTATTTACTATCAGGTTTTGTGATCGGTTCCGATGGAAGGCTTCCTGTTCCTTCAGATACCATAGTGGGGCATCCAGACAACATGATGAAAAATAAGCAAACGGCTTACGGAATTGACCTCAATAGTACTTTTGGTTCATGGGTGACAAGTCTTAAGTATAAGCATGATAGCTTCAAGACAAATTTGGGAGATGGCCTTGCGCCCTTTAATTATGTTGAACCAGTGAATGCGGTTGTCAGGATCTCAGGTAGATTTAACAGCACAGAAGAAGTGGATATGATTATTTTTACCGCAAATAATGCGTTCGAACTAGCGGGGGTTACGCACCGTTTAAGTATTGGACTTGATTATAGAGAAAGGCAAACCAAAGACTACAATTTAACTTTTGATTTTGCTGGTGCTGCATTTTTGAGTTTAGATAATCCCGTGTATGAGACCACAATACCTACCACACCCGTTGTGCCTGACACTATCTTCAGTCCTTCAAGACAAAAAGGGGTTTTCATTCAAGACCACATTACCCTATATGAAGATATCATATTAAGCATGGGGCTTAGATATACTGATTTTTCTCCATCGGATAGCAATTTGGCCCCAGCAGGTGACGATACTTCAGAAGTAACACCACAAATCGGCGTGCTATATAAATTAAATCCAAGTGTCAGCGTTTATGCAAACTATGCTGAATCATTTAACCCGGTAACGGCGCGGGATATCAATGGTGAACAACTGGATCCGACAACCGGCGAAGGTTTCGAAATAGGCCTTAAATATAACTACAATGATTTTTTGAATATCAGTACATCGGTGTTTGATATTTCAAAGGTCAATGTGCCTCAACTGGATCCGGCAGATCCGCTTGGTCAGGCGTCGATATCCAGTGGGGAACAGGTCAGTCAAGGATTTGAATTAGACATCATAGGTGATATAACCGAAAACTGGTCCGTTGTGGCATCTTATGGATTTTTGGATACTGAAGACAAAGACAGGATGTCGGCTGTAACAGAATTTGGCGGGTTTCCAAAACACTCAGCAAATTTGCATACCACGTATCGATTATCTGGTTTTGGGTTACCAGACGTTAGGGTAGGGGGTGGTGCACGATATTTAGGAACCATGTTTGCAGATACCTCTGACGCAAACACTATCAAAACGGAAGCCGTACTTGTCCTAAATGCCTCCATGTCTTATGACTATGGCCCTTGGTCAGCGACGCTGAGTGTCAAAAACCTCACGGATAAAGAGTACTTCACTAACGCAAAGGGAACTATTCCAATTTTTGTACAAGTTGGTGAGCCTAGGACAGCCTATTTAACCGTAAAATATGATTTTTTATAACGGTGTTGCAAACAACGAAATTTACTTACCGTTATCCAACGTAAAGCTCAAGAAATTAATCCGTTAGAGCTTAACAAGTAAGGTGGATATTACCTGATTGGGCTTAGCTTTACCGCTAAATACTGGTAATGAGAATAATGAATATCGCTCTAATGTCAAAACGCACTTGAACCAGGATGTACGGCGATACATCCTGGTTCAAGCAGCTATCTAATAGTTAAAAATAAATACATGTTAAACACATAATCCTGACGCTTATACTAGCGTTGATATTCAATGAAAAAGCCTATTGATTGAGGCTCACCGAGCGTGGCTGAGCTTTGCAGTAGTTCCATCTCGTTGATACCTCCAGATATAACATAGTCTTTATCAAACAGGTTATTTATGTAGGCTGAAATTAGCCAGTTTTCAAACTGATATCCCACACGTAAATTTGTTAAAAAATAGCCATTAACCTCACCCGTGCTATTAAACCCGGTTGAATAACTATCGGTATAAGTGGAATCAATCGTAACAGAGAAGCCTGAATCATGCGCATAAGAGCCTCCAAATGAAGCACTAAAGTTAGGCGCATTTGGAATGTCTGAGCCGGATAGATCATTTCCTTGAAAGTTGAACTCTGTTAACTCTCCTTCACCAAATGCAAACGCGCCATAGAGCGATAGTTCATTTGTAACCTCGTATCCTGCATCAAATTCAAAGCCATAAAGCTCCGCTTCGCCGGCATTGGCAATGAATCGAATAATGATCATTTCTGGGTCGGGCGCAAATCGTAATTGCATGTCGGTGTAGTCAATGTAATACAGATTTGCATTCATATATAAATCACCGTCCAGCCATTCGGTGCGCATCGCAAGGTCGTAGTTATTAGTAAACTCAGGATCGAACTCAACAGGTTGATTGTCACCTGGGTTAATATCTGCGCCGCCAGGTCTAAAGCCTCGCTGAATATTAAAAGACAGAGAAGCATCTTCATTGATATTGTAGACAAGGCCTAGTTTTGGTAACAATGCATTAAATGAAGAATCACCACTAAACTCAACGGATGTATCGGGGAAGCCAGCAAAATCTGGTGTCAGATCAAGTTCCTGAAATTCAGATCGGGTGGCATCTTCTCGATCATAACGACCGCCCACTACGATTGTCCAATTTTCAGTCAGATCGCGCTCCATTTCTCCAAATATTGCGAAGTTTTCGTACTTGTTATTATAACTGTCACCACCTTCCAGCTCGAATGTGCCAAATGGAAAAACCAATGTTGAATCAAAGACTCGTTCACCAAATTCTTTTATGTCAGCGTAATAGAATCCAAGCGTCCCGCGTAGCGCTTTTCCATCATCGTATGTGATTTTTATCTCTTGAGTCAGGTTTTCATCGTCAGCGAAGCCCGATATCTCATCACCTCCAAATAGTCTATTGTCTACTGTCGCTTGAATAGGTAAAAATGACTGAGTCGTGTCTGTGTAGGACGTTGTGGAGGTCACGAACAACAAATCTGAAATATCATAATTTACTTCTAATACACTACTACTGACTTCAGTATTAATAACTGACGTAATGCCGGTACTAATACCATCAAAAATGCGTTCACCAAAAACAGTGTTGTTTCCCCGAGTTGCATCAGAGTAGTTGAAAGTAATCTTCGCAGAAAGCTTCTCATTTGGTGTTAAAAGTAATTTGGCACGATAGTTGTCCCTGTCATTCACACCAATATCATCAACGACGACCCCATTGTTTTCAAAGCGGGTAAAACCATCAGTATTATTGACATCTGCAGATAGGCGAAACGCCAGCAACTCGTCAATGATTGGACCGCCAAAGGCTAATGCGTATTGATCGGTTCCATTTTCTTCAGCGGCGAGTCTAGCTCTAAGGTCCCATTCGAATTCAGGATCGCGAGTATTAACGACAATGGATCCTGCTAACGCACTTCTTCCCAGTGCAGTAGTTTGAGGACCACGATAAACTTCAACCTGTTCAACATCCCAGGTACTCTGTATACCATTGCGACCTCCATTAAACGATTGTATTGCGCCATCAATGTACACAGCAGTAGTGGGTGAAGTATCACCAACGCCTGAACCCAGTCCGCGATCTGGAATGCCCCGAATGGCAATTTCACCAACGTTCGTTACGTTAGGGATACGAGCAAATATGTCTTCAATGTTAGTAATGTAGCTGTTATCTATAACTTCATTAGTAAGTATGCTTACACTTGACTGCGAGTCTTGTTGCGTGCGCTCAATTAGTTCGCCCTGCACCTTTATGGTAGATAATTGCATTGGTCCTAGTCTTTTCACAATGGTCAAACTGCTATCAGTTTCAAATCTCGCTTCTAACCCTGATCCTTGCAGGAGAATATCAAGCGCTTGCAATGGCGAATAATTTCCTTGTAAACCATTACTGGTTAAATTTCGAGTTAATGCGCCATCAATGGTTAAATTTAGGTTTGAAGTTAAGGCGAAACTGTTCAGCACACTGTCGAGATTACCGGGTGGAATATTGTACAAGAACTGTTGTTCGATGAGATTTGCGTTTGGTTCAGCTCGCGCGAGAGCGCTTGGGATACTTATCATACTTCCAAGTCCAATGCAGCCAAGAAAAACGGCTTTTCGCACTGCAGTCGCGCTAGGGTTGTGGCAATTCCTACTAAACATTATTTCCCCTTTTTGTGCATTTCAGTGGTTAGCCACCGATATTTTGTGAATCTTTACCTAGTGATCACGCACGAGGAATAAAAAGTGACACGCCTCTGAGGTTTTTTTGATAATAAACGGGGAATTATGTGTTTTCAGGTATCAGGGTAACCCAGTAGGGTGTGATGGCGCGTATGCGGATGGGTAACGCTGAGGCCAGTGATTTCAGCACCGCATCGGTATCGGATATGGAATACACGCCGGAAATAATAAGATCTTTTATAGCAGGATCACAGCGCAGAATACCAAGGTGATAGCGGCTGAGTTCTTGAATAAATTCTCCCAAGGTTTGACGTTCTGCCACCAATAAACCTTTGAGCCATGCGCCATCTCTGGTCGTGATTTCAGTCGGTTGCTTAGCGGCATTTGCGCTAAAAGTTGTTTTTTGACTTGCATTGACGCGCTGACCACTGTTTTGACCTGATGACAGAAGACGTGGATACAGTTCTACAGCTCCCTCAAATACGTTTACTTGTGCAGATGCTATCGACGCATGGTTATTGTCGTGTAGCCAACTTACTATAAACTGCGTACCGATAGGGCGCACCTCCCCGGCAAGGGTTTCGACGATGAAAGGGCGGTTCGTGATCTGTTTATTATCAGGGGCGGTCGTAATCAGAATTTCTCCCTGGTGTAAATAAATACGGCGCACAGTTTGGGTAAATTCTAAAGAGACTGCACTGTCGGTATTTAAGGTAAGTTTTGTGCCGTCTGGCAATAAAGTGGTAATTTGCTCGCCTTTTTTAGTCGTGAAGTCGGCAGTTGCAATTTGCCATTGGCGTGTGCGCGGTATTTGATATGACAATGCGCCTATAGCCAAGAACAGCCCCAATGTACCCAATATTTTACGACGTCCTTTGTCTATTGGAGACCGTAACACACTGCTTGCAATCGCTTCTGGGACCTCCGCCAGAGGTTGATTCATCTGTTGTAGTTTATGCCATGCTTGCAAATGTTCGGGATTTGAATTCAACCAAGCATTAAAACTGGTTTGTTCCTGCTCAGTGACTTCACCCGACCATAGGATAACCTGCCACTCCTGGGCTTCTTGATAGGGATCGTTCGTTGAATTCACTGGTTTACTTAACGATGTATCAGGCATAACGAATTTTTTTATTCGCCAGCTGCTGAACAGGCTTGTAATGCAATAAGCATATACTTGCGCACGGTTGAATGGGATATTCCCAGCTTATTGCCGATTTCACTATAC
>JBCDMA010000153.1:0-9374 GCA_038744645.1 Pseudomonadota bacterium
ACGATGGTGATGCAGATATCCAATACGCGCAAAAAGCAAGTGGGTTGGATAGGCGCTTTACTTACAGGGTCGCTGGTGATTATCTTGACGCTGGCGCCGCAGACTGACTTTATGCCGAGAGCGCCAACGGACGGTTTTTTTATTTCTCTGCTTGTCCCTCCAGGCAGTAACGTTGAGTATATGGAGCAAGAAATTACCCAGCGGGTAAAAGAGAATATAAAGCCGTTTTTAAAAGACGGTGAAACGCCGATGATAAAGGATTACAACTTCTTTACTGCTGGTACGGGTGACAGGGCTGGTGGTTTCATTTATGCGTCAGATCCTCAGCGTGTCGAAGAGCTTATGACAGTCGCTCGAGAACAGATTTTTGCGGGTCTTCCGGATACGCGCTTGTTCTTATTTAGAGGATCAATGATTCAAATATCCAACGGTGGTGATGGTCGCAATATGCGCATTGATGTGACAGGTCCGGATATGCATGATTTGATTGCAACGGCAAAAGTTGGATTGACCCAAATGCAGACGCATTTTCCAAATGCGGTGGCGAGACCAAACCCAGCTTTGGATATGGCGCAACCAGAAATCACAATCGTGCCCAATGACCGGCGCATATCTCAAGCAGGTCTCACGCGTAGAGATATTGCCAATTATGTTCAATCCTTTACGAGCGGTATGTTCGTTAGCGAGTTCTTTGATGGCAATGAGCGAATGAATGTTATCCTTCGTTCTGAACAATGGCACACACCCGAAGCACTGGCGCAATTACCTGTCGTAACGACAGACGCAGGCATCCAAACATTAGGTGAATTAGCCCTGATCACAAGGAATGTTGGGCCATCGCAGTTGCGAAGAGTTAATGGGAAAAAGACGGTTAGCCTAGAAATCATGCCGCCTTCAGACATGTCACTTGATCAGGCGCAGCAAATCATCGTTAATCGTATTCTACCTGAACTGGAGCAACAAAAGGCAGACGGCGTAACGATCTTTCTCGCAGGTAATGCACAACAGATGAACAGTGCAATTACGGAGATGACTACTAACTTTCTACTAGCCTTGTTCATATTGTTTTTGTTGATGACGGCGCTATTTCGCTCTGCGTTAGACAGTTTTTTTGTGTTGCTTGTTATGCCTTTAGCGGTTGCAGGTGGTGTGTTAGCTTTGGTCGTGCTGAATGTTTTCTCCTTTCAATCGTTGGATTTATTGACCATGATTGGCTTTATTATTTTGCTAGGGCTGGTAGTAAACAACGCGATATTATTGGTGGATCAGACCCGGTCCGCTGAAAAGTTAGGACTGACACGAACAGACGCAGTGCGCCAAGCGGTTGCGATACGCGCGAGACCCGTCTATTTAAGTACTTTAACCAGCTTGTTTGGCATGTTGCCACTGGTTATCGTGCCTGGTGTTGGTGCCGAAATCTATCGCGGCTTGGCAGCGGTTATCGTCGGCGGCATGGCGGTCAGTGCATTGTTTACCCTTATTCTGATGCCTTGCTTACTGCAACTGGGTTCAAGCAAATACAAACAAAAGGAAATCAATAACAAAGTGACTTCTATTGAATCAGCGTCAGTGGCAAAAGGATGAGGCAACAGTTGAAGATTGTATTTGCTATTCTTGCAATGCCTATCGCATTTGGTGTGACGGCTCAATCACTACCTGTTGTCCAGATCGAAACCGTGCAACGACAGCAACTTGTCAGTGAGTTTGTTGGTCATGGTACAGTGCACGGCAAACAAAACGTGACATTAACCGCTGGCGCAGATGGCTTACTTACCTATGTTGCCGAGCCGGGCAAACGTGTCAATGAAGGTGATTTGATTGCGAAAGTGGACCTCTTGCCGTTGCAGCTTCAGCAAGCGGAACAAAAGGCATTGTTAAAACGCGCTGAGATAAATCTTGCGTTTCAAAAGAAAGAGCTCACGCGGTTAGAGGCGCTGGCAAAGGTTGACGCTGCAGCAAAATCTGCCTTTGATGAAACGCAAACACAGGTAATGTTGGCTGAATCAGACATTGAAATTGCCGAGATCAGGCTGAGGCAACTACAAGATCAGATTGACCGTGCCGTGGTCAAAGCACCTTTTACCGGCGTTGTGAGCCAACGACATGTCAAAGCTGGCACCGATGTCAATCGAGCAGAGGAGCTAGTAACGCTGCTGGATACAGAGCAACAAGAGGTTCGACTGTTCGTTCCGATGCGCTATTTACCCTTTGTCCAAGTCGGTCAAACCGTTGCAGTGAAAAGTGGTCAGTTGGCGCTTGAACAATTCGCCCAGGCGAGTATTAGCGCAATTGTGCCAATGACGGATACACGTTCTCAAACATTTGAACTTCGCGCGCAGCTAGCGCCGGAAGATTTGGGTAAATGGGCCACAGGACAATTAGTGGATGTCACTTTACCCATTGTACAGCAAGAAGCATCAACGCTGGTTAATCGAGATGCATTGATACTGCGTGCTGACGGCACTTACCTTATCAAGGTAGACGATGCGTCGATGGCAGAAAAACTAAAAGTCCGCGTCGCAGGTGGTCAATCACAGCTCGTTGCTGTAGAAGTAATAAATGGCGGGTCGCTCATAGAAGGTGACCAAGTCGCTGTTCGCGGCGCGGAAGGCTTGAATACCGGGCAAAAAGTAACAATCAAGCAAGAAGTCAAAGAAGAAGTGACGCAATAGATTAGACAGCCATAGTTACATTAACTGTATGAATTCGTTAACGGCGATGCCTTTTCACAGAATCCATCCTGGCAGATAGCATCGCGACGCCGAACATGCAGATTGTTATAAGATCAAAGAAGATAACGATTGAAAGAGCAACCAAGGAATATTGCGCTAAGTGAACGCGCCCAATGATTTCGGTAGTCTACTGCATATCAGAACTCGTTTAATTTAACGTACGATGGGTTAACTAGATCGTCACCATCATTGATTGAAGTCTCTAAAATGACATATCGATGCCCAAACCAATGACTCTAGGTCTATTTACTGTCGCTACGGTTTCCTGTGTTGAGCCAATCAATACTAATTCGCCAGTGATAGGACTTACAGAGCCATAATTTACGTTTGTTACAGATTCATCATCAAGCAAATTAGTACCGAAAACATAAATTTCATACTCATCCCCTTGATATCCGATACGAGCTGTTAGGTCGATTCTTGACTCAATAACTTCAGTCAGCGTACCGCCAAAATCAACATTTAAGTCCGTACCATTCGCTTGATTAAATGCTTCAAAAGCGGCTCGAAAATCGTCTTCCTGCAAGTTATCAACCCCGTCGAACTGCTCATCTATGTAACTGATGCTTGCGTTCACAAAAAAGCCGGACGGGTGCTCATAATTTCCTCCGATACTAAATGACAATTCAGGCGCATTGGGAATAGTATTGCCTGCCAGATTTGCAAATCGTGGGTCAGCAGCATTAACTGGTGCACCATTGGCATCGACAGCGAAGGGGTAGTCATCATATTCTGCATTCAGATAACCTAAACTCAAAAAGATACTAGCATTATTAGTTGGCGCATATTCGACAAATAACTCTGCGCCGTACAGGGTTGCTTCACCGGCATTCTCAGTGACATCATCACTTGAATCCGCGGCATTCTCACCGGTTAATCGTATTTGCGCATCGTCATAAGATGAGTAAAAGACATTGGCATTTAGGGTGAGGCTGCCATCTAAGAAGAGATTTCTTGACCCTATTTCAAAGGTATCTAAAAATTCGGGATCATATTGGTTTACGCCTCTGACAAAACCAATACCGCCGGTATTAGGGGTTAGAAAAGTCTCTGATCCACCTGCGCGATAACCCCTTTGGAACGACGCAAAAATAGCACTATCTTCGTTGATGTTGTATGTCACGGCGATGCGCGGTAAAAAAGCGCTAAAGCTTTGTTGTATGTCATCTACCAACGGGAACTCAGGCGGCACAAATGCACCAACAAGCACAGTGCATGGGATCGTTGTTGTAAAAAAAGGGTCGGGTATCGTAGGGTTTAATAATATGGCAGGTAACGTCGCGGTGCAGTTGTCTGGAATAACACCATTATTGGCAAATTCGTCTGGTAGCTCATATTCTTCGTCATCATAGCGAAATCCAATATTAACGGTCCATTCGTCATTAACGAAAAACTCAACTTGTCCAAATATTGCAACGTTTTGCGTTTGGGTTGTATTGCCATCTTGTAAAGATACTAGCGAAGTTGCGGGTTGGATATTAACCAATGGCTGCAAAGGTATTGGCGTTACGCCAAGCACGGCAGGCAATATTTCTGATTGAATGTCTCGACGCAGTACGGATTCCTCATCAAACCAATAACCGCCTAGCAGACCTCGTAGGCGTTCAAACTCAAAGTCAAAGCGGATCTCAGCAGAGACAACGTCTTCATCAAATTGATTAAATGTTATGCCACCAAATTCCGGGATAAAGTCTGGGTCGCCAAATAGTCTATCTGTTTCGGTTTTTTCATAGGTAAATATCCCTCGTACTGTCCAATTATCATCAATTTCATAACTTGAATCACTGATCACCCTCAGTCCTTTATTTTCATTATTGGGAAAGCGACCATTGCCTTGGTAGTCTAGATAATCAAAGAATTCAAAAGCAGGGCTTGCCGTTCCAAATCGGGTTGACACGATAGGGCGTGATTCACCGATATCCGATTCTTGGTAGTCGATAATCAAATGTGAGCGGAAAGCACTCAGGGATTCTGGTTCAAATAAAAATTTGCTGCGAACCAACAATGACTCTCGCCTGTCAGCCGGACGATTAACAATGGTGTTTGTAATAAATCCATCGCTTTTTTGATAATCGACTGCCAAACGGGCTGCGAGCGTATCATCGATAAGCGGGCCACTGATCGCGCCCGCAAACTGCTGAGTGTTATTTGTCGCAAAACTTGCTCGCAACTTTCCTTCAAGTTCGTAAGTTGGGTCAGCAGTAGTGATTATCGCGGCACCCGAAAGCGCGTTTCTGCCCTGCACGGACGATTGCGGACCACGCAGAACTTCTACTTGTTGAACATCCCACAAGGTAGTCGGTCCTCTACCAAGGCCATTACTTGCGAGTGGCGCACCATCAATATATACGTTAGAGGTTACACCTTGTCCTGCACCACCAACGCCGCCTCGACCAATTCCTCTTATGGTAAAAGAACCGCCGGCTCCACCTCTAGAATTCACATTGGGTGTCTTCAAAAAGATATCCCCTACATCTACAATACGTTCTCTATCGAGTCGTTCGGCCGTGAAAACTTCCGCGGATACTTCAAGATCTTGAAGTGTATCGGGTAACTTTGTACCCAACACGAGCAAGCGCTCGGGTTCGACGCGGTTGGGACTTATGGAATTGCTTAGATTGGCATCACTAAGTTGTTCCTGTCGTATCGTAAAGCCTGCGTTATTGTCTAGCTTAATTGGCTGTAAACCAGTGTCACTAAGTACCAATGACAACGCTTCTTCGGCTGTAAAATTTCCCATAAGGCCGTCGATGGAAATCCCAGCAACGAGTCCACTTTCAACCGCTATAGAAAGTCGCGTAGCTTTGGCAATTGCATCTAGCGCTTCTGATAGCGTTGTTTCAGGTAGTTCAAAAAAGTACGTCTGCGTTTGTGCGTGAGTGGGTATAACGTTTAAAAAAGCAGCCCATAAAAGTACTGCTAGTAAACATAGCGACCGTGACCAGGATGTTCTTCTTGTTCTTGGTGACTCAACCACGGTTTCTCCTTAATAAAAATAGTAATGGTTCTTATTCTATTTTTATTACGTGTCTCAAACGGCAACTCCATAAAAAAATTAAAAGAGGGGTTTTCGCCTAATGACAAATCGATTATTAGGTCGCTTGTTAAGAACTAAGTCGTGAGAGGCAAGCAATGTGGCAAGCGCATCTTCAGATTGTTGAGTAAAGAAGGTGCCATCAACGAGTGAGTCATCCAAGGGTACATAGGTTAAATCAATGTCGATTCGCAAGTAGGGTAACAACGCATACAGAACATCTTCTAAGGGCGTTGCCTTAAATATCAGCATACCTTCACGCCAGGCGGTCATTTCATGAGGTTCGCGGGTTTGAATGGGCCCAACACCAGATGCTGTGCCTTTAATGTGCTCATTTGCTCTGAGTTTTACTGTCTTTTGTCGATCACCTGTTACCTCAACATTCCCTTCTATCACCTCGATAACGACGTCCCTAAAAGCAATTCTTTCAACCGTAAACTGAGTACCCGTTACGCGCGTAGTCCAGTCTCCGGCTTTTACGATAAAGGGTCTATTTATTTCGGAGACCACATCAAAGGACGCTCTTCCAGCAAGTAGCTTTACATGCCGCTCAGTTTCGGAGAATGAGATTTCAACAGAGGAAGACCAGTCAAGCCATAGTGTACTACCATCATCTAGCTGATGCGTTTCATGCGCTTGACCTGAGCGATAGACAATCTTTTCTGGTGGAGGCTTCATTATTGGATGGTCTTTAATATGACGCCGACTCTCAGACAGATTTATCGCAGATAACAAAATTGCGCTGACAAATACAATGGCCACGATTGAGTAGATTGGAACGAGTGGGTAGCTAAAGCGTTCTTGCCAAATCTGATAGCGCAAGAGTAAACGGTCAACTAAGCTTATTTTAGGGGGAGATATTTGCTTGACAGAACGGTATGTGCGCTGCGCTTCATCAAATGCAATGCTATGCGCATCAGAACGATTTTTCCAATCGGAAAGCACTGCTAGTTTCTGTTTCGACGGATAGTCTTTCGTCGTGATTAATAGTTGAAGCGCCTCTTCTTTTAACTGGTTGTCAGCGTTACTTTTCATGTTTACGCTCGCAGCACACGGTTATATGGATAACGTTTGTCGCGATTAAAATGACATTTATTTTTTTGCTAGCGCACAAAAGCAGGCCTCGCGAGCCTTCGCAATATGTTTTTCAACTGACGAACGGCTGATGCCAATTTGACTTGCAATCACAGATTGGGACAAGCCTTTATGTATATATATGAAAAATATTTGCCGAGTTAAGACTGGGAGCGAATTGAGTGCTTTCTTAATTACCTCAATATCTTGAACATCACCAAGATGGATTTCAGCGGATGCCTGTTGACTGTTTGCCAAATACGCCGCATGTGCCTCGTATTTGTCCCTAACTGCCTCCTTTCGTTGTTCATCTATTGCTGCATTTTTAATTGCTCGCAACCAGTAAGCTTCTGTCTTTTCATCATCAGGCATTAAAAACAGCTTTTCTGCCAAATGCTGTATGGCGTCGTCAGCTGAACCAAGATTGCCCATGACACGTTCAGCTTTGGCTTTAAACTCAACACTTAACAGTTTTTTTATTAATCTATGCGTCACAATCCGAATGATCTTAAGACTATCTATTTTTGATACTGCAAAGATGATACAAGAGTAAGCTCTTTATGCATAGCGCGTCTCCCGCCCCAATAACGAAGTAAAGACAACAAACCTTTAAAGAAACGGTTCTTACGCCTTGTTTTATCCATATCAAAGGGTAGCACTTACAGCGTTTCTTTATCGTCACTAGACTTCATAGGCAAACTCGCTGCATTGGTGCCATCGCCAAGATTACATCTCACTCGCTGACTGTAAACGGCAACTAAGCGTACGTATTCGGCATTGACTAATTAAACGACTCTACCATCCAAGATAACTTTCGCTCATGATTTAACATTGATTATCGGCGATCCGCTCACCTTCGGTGTGATTGCGCAAATTCAATTCTGAAACAAAGGCCTTGAAGAGGCATTGCCGGTTGAAAACGCTGTCTGATTAACCGATAAATCGCGTTTACTTGAACAATCTAGAGCGCCAATCCGCTTCGAGTATTTAGTATTGCTCAGTGCTTTGATCCTTCTTATACTCTGAAGCGGAATTGTTTGCTTGATTTTTAATTAGAGTATGGAATAAGGATGAGGGGTATCTACATCATGAGTACAGAAAAACCTCTCAAAAGTCGGTTAAATACAAGTCGTCGGCGTCTCTTAAAAGGCGGGTTTGCTTCGTTAGTAGGCGCCCCAATATTGGCCGCTCGAGCGAATGCTGGTGAAAGTACCCGCATGCGCGTATCGCAATCTCCTCCACCTCGTCCTGTTTATCAAAGAGCTGTTTCCGATCCGGCCGTTATGGAACGACTTTTCGAAGAGATCAAACGTAAGGCCAGTCCGGAGGAACTCTATCGATTTCTTTATGCGATGCCAAAAGGTGGTGATATCCACCATCATTTAGGGGGTGGCTTTCTACCTTCGATGTGGTATCAGGTGGCTGTAGATCGAGAGAGAAATGGCGGGCAACGTTTCTTCACACGATTTAGAGTGTCAAACCTGCGCCGCCACCCAATGTTGAACGCTCCCGGGGTGAGTTATATTTTCCAGTGGCGAACACTTAACGAGGCGCACTATAAAAGTCTGGATCCGGGGTTTCAGAGAGACTTTAAAGCGCTCGAAGATCTTGACGAAATAGAGCGTTCCGCATGGATGTCTGCTATTGTCCTCGACGAAAAAGGTGAGGGGCGAGACGAGTTCTTCGAGTACCATTGGACACGGCTGGGCGATCTTCTAAAAAGCATTCATGTTATGGCGGAACTTCTTGTCGAGAACATGAAGCGATTTGCTTCAGAAGGAGTGACCTATCTCGAGTTGCAGCGCGGCGCATTCCATTACATGGACGAGAATGGTCGCGGTATATCCGCCGAAGAAGCTGAGGTGTTTTGGAACGAGCGACTTGAGCGTCAGGACGCGCTAGAAACTGGGGTTACAGTGCGATGGCAGGGTGTGGCTATTCGCTTTGCGGATGATGCCGAGGATCAGGTGCGCCGCATCTATGCCTGGATCGATCAGCATCGAGAAACCTGGGTAGGAATAAACATGGCAGGTCGTGAGGACGACAATCGAGGCTATCCCAAACGTTTTACCAAGGTATACGATGAGATGCTGCGTAAGTATCCGGGAATCGGTATTTCAATTCACGCCGGTGAGGCGGAGAAACCCGATAGCTATATCCGTGATACGCTTCGCCTAGGGGCGAGTCGAATAGGGCACGGGATTAACCTATTGTCAGATCCCGATACGATGCTGCGGATGCGAGAGTCTAAGTTTTTGGTCGAGATCAATCTAATAAGTAACGAGCTTCTAGGATATGTGCCAGATCTAGCGCAGCATCCATTTCCAATCTACCTTCGTCAAGGGATTCCAGTGTGTTTGAATACAGATGACCGCGGAATGTGGGACTCCAATTTTACGGACGAGTATTACGTGGCTGTTTCTAAGTTCAACTTATCGTGGAGCGAGCTGCGGCGGATGAATGAGGCAAGTTATGAGCATAGTTTCGCGGATGCTGGTTTGAAGGCTCAACTACTAGAGGATTTTAGAGGGCGC
>JBCDMA010000154.1:0-9343 GCA_038744645.1 Pseudomonadota bacterium
ACATCATGATACTAACAGATACAGAATATGGCGGTAACACCAGAACTTTCAAGTGAGTTTTTTGCGTTTACGAGGGAGCCAGAAATTAACCGAGAAACAGACACTGGACAGGGGCTAAGCAACGTCGTCTAACAAACGTTTGAGCAACAAATGGATGTCTTCTTTTCCTTGAGGCAAGTTGTAGGTCAGTGCATAACTTTGCGTGAGAAACATCAATTGTAGAGCGAGTTGTTCAACTTTCGAGGCACCTGTCGAAGACAGTGCATGCTTAGATTTTTCGAACGATGCGATAAAATGTTGAGTAAGCTCGTCGTAATATGCTTTGGCAAGCGTATTTATAACACTATTGTCGTTGCCAATTTCGCTGAGCAATCTTACAAGTAAGCATGGACCATCTTTCAACAACGCGTGATAAGCGTTGAAATATGCAGTGAGATTAGCATGCATGTCATTGTGCAAGTACAGCTGTTTGGTCATCGGTATAAGTGAGTGGTCAATATAGAATTTTGTCAGCTCGTTGAAAAATAGCTCTTTTTTACCAAACTCAAGGTAAAACGCGCGTCGATTAAATTGCGTCACTTGGATCAGTCTGTCCATGTCGCAGCCGCGATAGCCATTTTTGCGAACGAAAATCAACGCGTTTGAAAACACCTGCTCTACATCATAGCTCTTTGAACGTGGCATGTGACCCCCTCACGCTTGATTCGCTTTCGCAACAATAAGAATGATTATTCTTAGGAGCAAGAAACTCTATTCTTTTTTCACTGAAGTAGCAAACTAAGTTGTATGTGAATGCAATCTGTGAGGTCACGACTAAGACATCATTCGCTGTCTTGATAGAAGGCCGTGAAAGCGCACTAGCTAATTCGATTAAACTAAAAAACGACTGCGGATGGCTGTCCAGTGTGCGGTGAAATCATGCGTCGGCTTTCGCGTAAACTTACTGCGAATATATTGATTGATACGACCATCGATGAAACAAACGAGGACATTGGCTACAATTGCTTCATCAATCGCGAGTTCAGCACCTTCTCTAAGCTGACGCTCTCTTAACACTTGCTTGAGCTGTACCTCTAGACGATCAAAGAGTTGGGCTAACCGATCTCTGAGCCGTTCTTGTTCTCCAGTAAGCGCATCGCCATTGAGTATGCGAGTGATACCGGGGTTTTTCTCTGCGAAGCCTAGCATCAGATGTACAATGAGTTGGCAGCGCGCGGCAGCGTCTTTCTCATCGTCAAGAATTTTATTTATGCGAGAAAAAATGGTCTCTTCAATAAACTCGATAAGACCTTCAAACATTCGCGCTTTCGACGGAAAATGCCTGTAAAGTGCAGCTTCAGATACACCCACCTGCTCAGCTAGTTTTGCGGTGGTTATGCGTTGACCATTATTGGATTCCAGCATTCCAGCTAGCGCCTGTAAAATCTGCGCCTTTCGATTTGGTTTTTTCGTCGCGGGCATACGTATTACTTAACGAGTTCTTGTTTGTTTTTATCAAATTCTCGCTGGGAACGGAATTCGGATTCCATGATCTTCAGCAATTCCAGAGAGAGTAAGTGTTTACTTGCTTTACCGAGTTTTAGTTCTTTTTCTCGGGTCAAAACTATAAGCGCATTTTCCTCTGAGTTAAACCCCAAATCAGGATTTGACACGTCATTTGCGGCAATCATGTTTAATTTTTTAGTGGTTAGCTTTTTTCTTGCGTAGCTTGTTACGTTTTGTGTTTCTGCTGCAAACCCCAATGTAAAAGGAGGCTGAGGCAATGATGCGACGGTTTTTAGAATATCAGGATTTTGCACAAGATTGAGCTGCATCGCATCATCATTTTGCTTCTTCATTTTTTGCGTAGCAACATTGTCGACGCGATAATCTGCGACCGCAGCGCAGGCAATAAATATATCAGCACCGTCGATATCCGAAAGCACGGCGTCGAGCATTTGTTGAGCGCTATCCACCTTAACAACTTTGCAATTATTCGGGGCCTTTATCGATACCGGCCCAGATACTAGAGTGACCGTTGCCCCCATGTCAGCAGCGCATTGCGCGAGCGCATAACCCATCTTTCCCGAACTGTGATTACTGATGTATCGCACCGGATCTATGGCTTCTCGAGTAGGGCCCGCAGTGATTACAATCTGTTTGCCGGCCAATATTTTTGGCGTGTCTGTCTGTGTCGAACTTTGAATGACTTCCGTTACTAACTCCTCCGGCTCAAGCATGCGGCCGTAACCAACATCGCCACACGCTTGCTCACCTGCCGCTGGCCCTAATAGGCCCATCCCTAGGTCAGCCAACCGTTGGCAGTTTTGTTGGGTTATCTGTGCTAACCACATCTGTTGATTCATTGCGGGCGCAACCAGAATCGGTGCTGTAGTTGCAAGCACAACAGTGCCCAATAGGTCGTCTGCAAGTCCATGTGCAAGCTTTGCGATCGTATTTGCAGTGGCGGGCGCAATGAGCATGATGTCCGCCCACTTCGCAAGTTCGATATGTCCCATGCCAAGCTCTGCATCTTCGTCGAGCAGGTCCGTGCTGACTCTTTCCCCAGAAACTGCTTGAAGTGATAGGGAGCTCACAAAGTGTGAGGCTGATTCGGTCACAATAACGCGCACGTTAGCGCCTTCAGCTTTGAGTTTACGCACCAAGTCGGGTGTTTTGTACGCGGCGATACCACCCGTAATCGCTAATAAAATGTTCTTTTGTACAAGTTGCATGTCTTGGTTATTCAGATTCTAATGTAGTTTTTTATTAAAGCACTGTTGCCCAAGGAAGGAAACATGAAAATCATGCAATGGCCGCGACAGGAGCGACCAAGAGAGAAGTTATTGCAATTCGGTGCACAAAATTTAAGTGATGCCGAATTACTTGCTATTTTCATTCAATGTGGTGTTAAAGGCGAATCTGCATTGGACATCGCAAAGCGACTACTGACTGAATTTGGTTCGCTCAGAAAGCTGCTGAACTCACCTAGAAACCGCGTCATTGGCTCAAAAGGTCTAGGCTCGGCGAAATATGCGTTACTGCAAGCGAGTATCGAGATGAATCGACGCGCGCTTCTCGAAGTGATGGTAAAAGAACAAAGTTTCTCAAGTGCCGAAGATGCTTCTCTTTTTCTGCAACAGCATCTACGCGAAAAACAGCGCGAAGTGTTCACCGTACTCATGCTTGATAGTCAACACCAACTGATTACAATCCACGATATGTTTTACGGCACCATAAACGCAGCCACCGTTTACCCCAGAGAAATTGTCAAACAAGCACTTGAAGACAATGCAGCAAGCGTGATTCTTGCGCACAATCACCCAAGCGGACATCCCGAACCTAGCACTGCAGATCAACAGATAACCCAGCGCATTGTTGATGCTTTGTCTCTCGTCGATATCAGCGTACTCGATCACTTTGTGATTGGTGATGGAACTGCGGTATCATTTGCACAGCGAGGATTGCTATAATCTTCATCAAACTTACCATTGCCAATGACCTCGCGCCATTGGTTATCGCCGGAAATAAAAATGACCCAAGTGCCAGTAATGCTGATCAACCTCAATCGCTCTGAAAAGCGATTAGTGGAATCAGCACGTGCGCTTGATGCTTTAGGCATCGATTTTGAACGCGTCGAGGCGGTAGATGGTGAGACAATTTCAGAAAACGAACTAGCCGCATACAAAGCACCGGATTTCAGCGCATATTATAAACAGCTTTCGCGCGCCGAATTTGGGTGTTACTTCAGTCATAGAAAATGCTGGCAATTGATATGCGAACGCAATCTAGATCAGGCAATTATCCTTGAGGATGATTTCTCGTTAAAGCCTGCCTTCTCCGAGTTTTGCAAAAGACTACCGCTGT
Organism: Pseudomonadota bacterium; assembly: GCA_038744645.1. Classification (GTDB taxonomy): domain Bacteria; phylum Pseudomonadota; class Gammaproteobacteria; order Enterobacterales; family Alteromonadaceae; genus Glaciecola. The sequence goes on from JBCDMA010000154.1 coordinate 3,847, forward strand.
TACCTATTCGTTGGGAGTGTTTAAAACTCAGCGAATTCCCGGAAAAACGCAAAGCGATTACCGGCATTGATTTTTTATCATGGAAAGTGGTGGCGTATGATAAAACGCCGTGTCGTACAGGAGCATATGCGATAACGCGCTCTGGTGCGCAAAAGATGTTGGCGCATTCGACAAAAATAACGCGACCTGTTGACATCGATTTTCAATACCCTTGGGAACATCGCGTAAGGACATTAGGGCTAAAACCTTATCCCGTAGTTACCAATGGCCAGAACGATAGCACTATTGATGAGGTAAGCAGCCGCAAACGTGCCAAATCCAGTTACGTCAAAAAGCTCATCCACATGGTGCAATTTAAAATAAATAATTACCGCTACAACAAAAATTTATTGGAGAGTATTCAGTCTTCGGGTAAGTCCTTTCCCGAGCGCAAAGTCAGTTAACGATTTGGTTTAACAAATAACTTCGCTCACACTGGCCCGGATAGCATATTTTGGTTGTCTTTTCGTCGTTAATACTGTATAACATGCGCCCTCTGAATTGATGCGTTTGCAAACCCTGTGTTTGTTATAAACGAAAGATAAATAGATTGTTCTGGAGACAATAATGGCAAGAGTATGTATTGTAACTGGCAAGAAGCCAGCGGTTGGAAACAATCGTTCGCACGCTAAAAATGCGACGCGAAGACGTTTTCTACCAAATTTGCAAACCCACAGATTTTGGGTTGAAAGCGAAAACCGTTTCGTTAAGCTGCGTCTATCTACAAAGGGTATGCGTATTATCGATAAAAAAGGCATCGATTCAGTATTAGCTGATATCCGTGCACGTGGTGAGAAGGTTTAAGGAACAGTTATGCGTGATAAGATTAAATTAGTGTCAAGTGCAGGTACAGGTTTCTACTACACGACAGACAAGAATAAAAGAAGCATGCCAGGCAAAATGGAGATCAAAAAGTATGATCCAAAAGTGCGCAAGCATGTGATGTTCAAAGAAGCAAAGATAAAGTAACCGTTCGCTTATATTAAGCGGCGTTTGTCTCCAAGGGAGCCCAGCAATTGCTGGGCTTCTTGCATTATTGCATACATAATAACGGAACAATAATGGAATAATCACGGGACGACAAACCGCATGCTAAAAAAACAATTAAATAAAAACCACTACTGATATGAGAAAGCTATCTCAACGCGCTTGGAACAACATACTTATCTTTTCTATGTTAGCTTTGATTATCATATTGAATTGGGAAAATTTTGTTTCTCGTGATGTCCAAACTTCCTCGACCGCGTTGGACCAGACGGACGTCATTTTGAGCATGCAGATAGATACTTTGAGCTTTGAACGTATCGGTACAGGCTGGCGAGTACAAGGCCCTGAGCATCTAATCCCGAAAAACCTCAACACTGAAAAAATAGACCAGATAGTGAATAGCTGGTTACAACTACAGCTTTCTGAGCTGTCATCAAAAGCAGAGTATCAGTACTTTACTCAACCCGATCACAACGTCAAACTGTACGTCGCTGGAAGACAAGAGCCGCTTTTGATTTACCTTGTTTTGTCTGACAATCAACTATATGCAATGATTGAAAACCAACCTTTTATCATCGAAGCTCCGCTCTACACCGACTTAATTCCTGGAAGTTAACATATGCCTGAATTACCCGAGGTAGAAGTCACAAAACAAGGCATATCACCCCATCTCCAAGGGCAGCAAATAGTCAAGGTCGCAGTACACAATAAGCAGATGCGCTGGCCCGTACCTCACAGCGTGCACAGTGCAGAAGGGCAGTTGATAAATAGTGTTTCCAGACGGGCAAAGTATCTCTTTTTACAGACAAATCAAGGTGATATCGTTTTTCATCTCGGCATGTCGGGCAAGATGCGTGTGATCGACTCATCTACGGCAAGAGTAAAGCACGATCACATAGAAATATTGCTTAAATCCAACAAAAAATTGGTGCTCAACGATCCCCGGCGGTTTGGCGCATGTTTATGGCAAGGGCGAGGAGACGATCAAGATCCATTGCTGGCAAAACTGCTTGGCAACCTGGGTCCAGAGCCGTTGACAGATGACTTTGCAGGAGACCGCCTCTTTCAATTGTCGAGAGGGCGCGCATCACCTGTAAAAAACTTCATTATGGACAATGCTATCGTGGTCGGCGTGGGCAATATCTATGCAAATGAATCGTTGTTTTTGTCAGGAATTGATCCGAGGAGAGCGGCAGGCCGCATCAGTAAAAAGCGCTATGTTGTGCTCGCTGTAAGAATCAAGCAGGTGCTATCCAAAGCCATCTCACAAGGTGGAACAACATTGAGAGACTTCGCGCAGGCAGATGGAAATCCAGGCTACTTTGCTCAACATCTTCATGTTTATGGCAGAGCAGGCGAGCAATGCGAGGTCTGCCAGAACATCATAAAGTCAAAGACGATCGGACAACGAAATACGTTCTATTGTACTAGTTGCCAACATTGAGCCGGACGGCTTTGTTTTTTTTACCGAGTTTTTGAATAAGTGCTTGCTCTACAACGGCGTGACAAAACCCGTGAACGTTGCCGCCGTGCATTGCCACTTCTTTGACAAGGGTAGAAGAAATGAACGAGTTTTCTTCAGAGGGCGTTAAAAAGACACTTTCCAAGTCAGCATTCAGTCTGCGATTCATGTTAGCGAGCTGAAACTCGTACTCAAAATCGGAAACCGCGCGAAGCCCGCGCACCAAGATATGGGCTTTTTCTTTTCGCGCCAAGTCAGCGAGCAAACCCGTGAATCCAATGACACGAACGTTTCCAAGGTGTTTGGTAACCTCGCGGATTAATTCAACACGCTCATCCAAGGAAAACAACGGTTTTTTACTTGGATTAGATGCAATCGCAACCACCACTTCGGAAAATAAGTTCGCAGCGCGATTAATCAAGTCCGCATGTCCGTTAGTGATCGGGTCAAATGTACCAGGATAAATTGCTCTGCGGTAATTACTATTCTCTATCGTCATACAGTTTCTACCTTTAATCCCTACGCGGCATGGGCTGAATCCAAGCGAAGTAAACATAAATAATGTCTAAAAAGCAAATAAAACTTTAGTCGTCTTGGGTATGATGCCATTATTACGATATTATCATCAGCAAATACCATCTAATAAAAGTATTAATGAGAATTTGTGCGTTTGCATTTGCAATAGCGTTTTTGAGCCTTATCCATCCTCCTCCAGCAAATGCGTCTCCATGGGTCGGCACGATAGACAGACAACTCCACAATGATTTACAGACATTAGTCGAATGGGGTTATATTGACCTCGCGGTCACCGCATACCCCGTGCCGTGGAAGGGCATTTCCTCTGCTTTAAGAGACGTTGATCCCGCAACAATGCCGTCTCTTCCAAGGCTCGCGCACACGCGTCTTATGTACTATTCGAATTTGCAGGCACAAAAGAAAAGCCGCCACTTTGCCACCTTACAAGGCGCGACAGACGACGTGCGTTTTAGGAGCTTTGATGATGGTGTTCAAGAGAAGGGAAAAATATCGCTATCCAGCGAATTTTATATCGGTAGAGTCTCCGCACAACTGACTTTGAATTATGCCGATGGTGGGCGAACAAATTTGGACAACAGTTTTATCGCGTATCAATTTGGTAGTTGGAATGTGCGCGTTGGCTCGATAGACCAGTTTTGGGGACCTGCTCAATCGTCTAGTTTGATTCTATCCACCAACACTCGTCCTATAAAAGCCATCGCCCTATCGCGTTCGAGTGCGACGCGCTCAGAGTCACCTTGGCTTAGCTGGCTAGGGCCATGGTATTTTACGACTCAAATGGGGCAACTCGAAAGTGACCGCGCTGTGCCAGATGCGAAACTGTTTCTGAATAGAGCCAATGTGCGCCCCATCAAGGGCTTGGAGATAGGTTTTTCCTGGGCTGCGATGTGGGGAGGCGAGGGACGGCCTGAGGATTTGGACAGTTTCATTGAAGTTATTACGTTTGAATCCGTATGCTTGAGACCTGACGGGATATGCACGGATGCGCAGTTGAGTAAACGCGGTAATCATCTGGCGGGGTTTGATATTACATATTCGTTTAACTTATTCTCACGTCCAATCACCCTGTATGGCCAGCGCATTGGCGAAGACTCTGCCGGGACATTCAACATTACTGACAATGCAAATTTGTTTGGGATTTCGACCTATTTTGGCAACGCAAAAGTATTCTTGGAGACCAGTGATACTAACGTTAATTGTGACGGCGGCGCCACGGATACATTTGATTGCTACTATGAAAATGGCGTCTATGAGTCTGGCTACAGGGCCTATGGTCGAGCGATTGGCAGTACGTTTGACAGCGATGCCCGACAGATTACCTTAGGTGCCAACTATCGTTTTAACGAAGGCGCTGTTGCCGAGCTCTATGTCCGACATGCTGAGCTCAACCAAGACGGTAGAAATCCTAGTCCGGTCTTGACGGACAGCGCCTCTGAAGACCTGTTGGAACTCTCCGGATTTTATCGCATGCCATTTAACAAGTGGCTATTAACGGCAGGCGGAACCGTCTCTCGACGAGACTTGCCTCAAGGTGATGAAACCGATGGGTTGCTGTACTTCAAAGCACAATATGCGTTCTAGGTTGCACAACAAGTAACCAGAACCATTTAATAGTGTCTTTTTAACGCAGAGTGTTTTGTGTTTGAATGCTGTTGTGCCACTACTTCGATTTATACCCTTGCAGCAAGATACCCCAGTCATCTTGATTAAATGCGTAGTGTTGATGTTTCATGAGTTGTTTGTCTAATGAACGTTTAAGCCTTGCTACATTCTTACCTTTCCATTCGCCATCGGGTTTTCTGAAGCACTTGTCAAAATCAATTAAGAATATTTGTTCTTTATCATTAATAAGGATATTTTTAACGTTGATATCATCGTGACACACGTTCAAATCATGCATTTGCTTAATGCTCTTTCCGATAGCAAACCAGAGGTCTCTAGCAAGCGCGCCTTTTAGCAGTATTTGGTGAAGTTCAGTAGCATGTGGAATGATTTCCGTGATGATTGCACAGCGATACATAAGTCCGGTTTTTTCAACACGCCCAGCAATGGGAAGTGGTACATTGAGACCGTTGGCTCGCATATAGTCAAGAAGCAACAACTCGCTGTAAACACGAGTGTTTTTGAGGTTTTTCCATAAAAAGCTCTGTTTGTTTACTGTCGCAACGAGGCCACCCCTCAGGTAATGCCGTAGCGCGAATTGTCGTCCTTGCCAGGAAAAGAAACACACCTCGCCGCGGCCGGTTTTTATTTGGTCGATCAGTTTTTGTCGTTTTAGCCAAGAAGCATCAAAAAAGCGTGCCGCTAGCTGACGTCCACCTACGTCATTTGCCGTCATCACGTAGTATTGGTCTTCAGATTCAACTTTGATCATACAAAAGAATAAAAATAGCCATGAATTTACGATACTATGCCAATAGTACATGATAACCATCCTACTGACCTTGAAATCTCGCCGTTGAACAATGATTG
>JBCDMA010000155.1:0-9307 GCA_038744645.1 Pseudomonadota bacterium
CTATATATCAAAAATAGTCTGCTACTCATGTTATTTGTGGGTATCGGAGTATCAATTGTTGGCGTTGGCACTGCCTGGCTTGTTGTCATGTGTCGTTTTCCCGGTCGGCGATTTTTTGAATGGGCGCTTATATTACCTCTTGCCGTACCTGCATATGTGGTTGCGTATGCGTATACCGATGTGTTGCAGGTGTCTGGGCCGATTCAGAGCTTTATTAGAGATACATTTGATTTGCGTTTTGGTGATTATTGGTTTCCGAACATGCGCACATTCGAAGGGGCAGTTGTTATTTTTATTGCAGTGTTGTACCCCTATGTGTATTTACTTGCACGTGCAGCTTTCTTGGAACAGTCTATTTGTGCGCTTGATGCTGCACGCACCCTTGGCCGTTCTGCATGGGGAGCATTTCGCTCAGTTGCGTTGCCACTTGCCAGACCTGCAATTGTTGCTGGTACAGCATTAGCGCTAATGGAGACATTGGCAGACTTCGGTACTGTCGCGCATTTTGGCATTCCGACATTCGCCACTGGTATTTACCGCGCTTGGACGTCAATGGGTGATCAGATCGCCGCTGCGCAGTTATCCAGCGTTTTATTGATGTTTGTGATACTGCTGATCTGGGTAGAGCGAATGAGCAGACAACAGGCCAAGTATCATCATACGACAGGCAGATATCAGCAAATTGACGGGTATCGCCTGAGCGGGTTTCGCGCTTTTATGGCGTTTGTCTTTTGTTTGTTACCTCTGTTTCTTGGATTTCTTGGACCGCTAGTGATGTTGCTTTGGATGCACTTGACTGATGGTCACGACCTGTTTAGCCCTCGCTACATTAGCATGGGATGGAACAGTATATCCTTGGCCGGTATTACAGCATGTCTTGCCGTTATGCTTTCGATGTTTTTAGTGTACATTGCCAGGTCGGAAAAAACCTGGCTAATACGCTTTTCGAATCGCATTGTCAGTTTGGGCTATGCCATACCCGGTTCGATGATCGCTGTAGGCATTCTGATCCCATTGGCATCATTTGACAATACGGTCAGTGATTTCCTCGAAGAGCAGTTTGATATCTCCGTTGGATTGTTGTTAACCGGCAGCATTGCAGCATTGGTATTAGGTTATATGGTGCGATTCATGACGGTATCTATGAATACCGTACAGGCCAGTCTTGATAAGGTCACACCGAGTATGGAATATGCATCAAGGTCACTTGGATATAGTCCGACAAAAACCGCTGTCAAAGTGCATGTGCCGATAATTTCGGGAGGCCTTCTCACCGCGGGTTTGATAGTGTTTGTGGATGTAATGAAAGAGTTGCCCGCGACCTTAATTATGCGGCCATTTAACTTTGATACTTTGGCTGTACAGGCATACAATCTGGCGAGTGATGAACGGTTGGCTCAGGCAGCAACACCTTCGCTTGTCATTGTTGCAGTGGGGATATTGCCTTTGATTATAATGAGCCGAGCTATTATGAGATCACGTCCCGGGAGATCACAGCCCGGGAAATAGGGCCCCGGCTCAAAATAAAGCTATTTGTATCCTACGCGATCGTAAATCTTCTGCGCATCGGGTTGGTTCTCACCAAATACTTTTAGGTTTATGGTATCTGAGCGGAACATACCCAGCGCCGCGACACTTTCGGATAATCCGATACCCATTACAGCCGGATATTCGTCATTCCCTGCAGAAAAGTACTTTTGGGCTTGCTCGCTTGCTAGATATTCTAGAAACTTCAGCGCGTTCTCTTTATTTGGTGAGGTCTTAATGATCCCCGCACCAGAAATATTGGAGTGTGCACCAGTCGTCGCTTGGTTTGGAAAGATCCAGCCTATGCGGGCCATATCTTCATCATCCAAGCCTTGAACCTCTGTTCGCAATGCCCGCGAAAAGTAGTAGGTATTTGCAACAGCGATTTCACACTCGCCAGTGGCAATAGCACGCAATTGGTCGGTATCGCCACCCGCAGGATCGCGCGCTCTATTATTCCAAAGAGCTTTTGCCCAAGATTCAGCCGCCTCGGCGCCCTTGTGTTCAATGATGGATGACAGTAATGACAACATGTAAATGTTACCTGATGATCGCGTACACACTTTGCCTTTAAACTGTGGGTCAGCAAGTGCCTCATACGTTGATAATAAGGTAGGATCGACACGCTCTTTATCATAAAAAATGATCCTTGAGCGCTGCGAAAAACCAAACCAATGACCTTCAGGATGGCGCAACCAGGCAGGGATGCGCGCGCGAAGTAGCTCTGATTCAATAGGTTGAAAAAGCCCTGCTTCGTCGGCGCGCCAAAGGCGACCCGCATCTACAGTCAGCAAGATATCTGCTGGACTGCGTTTACCTTCAGCTTTGATACGTGCAATGAGCGCATCAGCGCCATCTTCGATGCGATTAATTTTAATGCCAGTTGCCTTTTCAAAGTCCGAATAAAGGCGTTCGTCAGTATCGTAATGACGAGAAGAATAGAGGTTCAATTCGCCTGCAGCTTGCGCTTGTCCAATAATGAGCATTTGAAAAATGACACCCATCACCAGAGGAATTCTGTAAAACATGGTTATACTCCAGAAGGTAATTATTGTTGTGTTGAGCTTAGAACAGCTTTGATTAACCGCAATGGTTTACATCATAGTGAGCATTTTCACCAATGCAAGTAATTTTCATTTGCATTTGAGGTGAGCACATCCTTGCTAAAGGAGAACGTGCTAAGAGTAGTCGATCATATACAAAATTGTTAATGTAGTTTCAATGCTATAAGTATAAACCAGTATCTATATTTATCAGCCTTAATATCCAGAATTGGTCTACCCTCTGAATGTTGCAGAGGTACTTTTTCAACATCGGGTTGCATAACAGAATTACACCGCGCTATATTGTATTTTACTCGAACGGCAAAGCAACTAAGGATGGACCATGCCAGCTACCTACGTCGAAAAAAGCATTGATATTAATGCTACTATTGAGGATATTGAAACGATCCTATCTGATTTCAATCAATGGATCCCCTGGTCACCATGGCTGTTAATGGAGCCTGAAGCGGCGATAAGTGTTGCAGATGACAAGCTATATTATGAATGGAATGGGCGTCGCGTCGGCAGCGGAAATATGCATTTCTTAGGTGCAACAGACGATGATAAAGACACTCGGTTGTTGCGCTATTCACTCACTTTTCTATCGCCGTGGAAATCGACGGCAGATGTTGAGTTTAAACTACAACCGAACGCGAATAACACTACTGTGAACGTTGCTTGGATAATGCGTTCAAGCCTGCCATTTTTCTTGTTTTGGATGAAAAACAGTATCCAAAATTTCATTGGTATGGACTACAAACGTGGTTTGTCGATGTTAAAGGAGCACATTGAAACATCTTCAATCGCTTCAGCAATCGATTTTGTAGGGGAAACCTTATTTAATGAGACACAATACATAGGCATTACGACCCAGTCTAGTATGTCCGAATTAGGCACCAAGATGTCGCGCGATTTTGCGGCCTTGGGACAATTCATGGAGAACCATGAGGGACTACAAAACGGTGCTCCTTTTAGTATCTATAACAAAATGGATATGTCGAAGCAAACCTGTGAGTATACTGCCGCAATTCCCGTGCTTGAGTCGCCTTCAAATTTACCTGACAACCTCAAGTTGAGCAGTTTTCCCAACGCTAAAATGTTTTGTTTACGGCATAAAGGCAAATATGAACATTTGGGAAATGCTTGGAGCACTTTGTACACAATGCAGCGCAACAAAGAGTTTCAATCACATAAAAAAGTGAAACCTGTCGAAATTTATATAAATGATCCTGCTGAAGTATCACCTCAAGCGCTTGTTACCGATGTGATGCTACCCATTAAATAAAATCAAATAACACACAAAGCAAATTTGCATTTCGAGTATCAAGCACAGGCGAACGCGCGTTTTTTTGATAATAAAACCTATGGCTAATTCACCCAATGATAAATCACCCTCCCTGGTATATTGAAAAACACAGAAATACACTTTCAATGATTAAACAGAATGCAGGTAACATTGAGTTAGTGTTTATTGGCGATTCAATCGTTTCTGCATGGGCTGATAAGGGGGTTGAGGCATGGAACACTTATTTTTCACCCTACGGTGCGCTTAATTTAGGCTTTAATGGCGATTGCACTGAAGACGTCGTGTGGCGTATTGAGAACCGTCAGTTAGCGGGTTTATCACCAACTTTGGTCATTCTTAAGATAGGCACGAATAATACAGGTCATAGACGTGATGAGGCGGAAAAAACAGCCGCTGAAATTGGCTACATTATTGATTTAATAAGAAAAGTATTGCCATATTCTCATGTTCTTTTGCACGCGTTAATGCCCAGAGGGCGAAAACCGACAAGTCCCTTGCGTCAAGTAAATAATGAAGTTAACGAAAGGATAAAGCTATTTGCAACAAGGCCCAATGTGAGTTGGGTAGATGTCAACGATTTATTTCTGGATTCAGAAGGGGTTATACGTCAAAGTATTATGGAAGACGCGTTGCATCCAAATGCAGATCAATATCTTCCGTGGGCTAAAGCACTGGCACCTCACGTATCAAGCATATTTAACACGTGTAAAAAATAAGCTGCTTATCAATCTATAAAATAGATTGCATGGATTTTTATAATTCGTTTTCATCAATCTATAATTAATCAGATAATGAGCATGTAAATCAAAGGAGAAAGATTCATGACTAACATAAATACCATCGGATTAGACGTAGAAAAAAGTGCAGGCTTAATAACATCGCTCAATAAACTCTTGAGCAGTTATCAAATTCAATATATGAATGCCAGAGGATTTCATTGGAACATCAAGGGCGCAGATTTTTTCGAACTACATGCAAAATTTGAAGAGGTGTACAACGATTTGCTGCTTAAAGTTGATGAAATTGCGGAGCGAATTCTCACCATTGAAGGTGTGCCTTTACATGCCTTCTCTGACTATATTGAAGTCAGCGATATCGAAGAGGAGAAAGGGGTCAGCGATGGAAAATTAGCGCTGAACAACTTGCTGATTGGGTTCACCAAAATAATCATTGCGCAAAGGGCAATACTAGAACAAGCTGGCGATGCCGGGGATGAAGGCACTGTCGCGCTCATGTCCGATTATATTTCTCAGCAAGAAAAGCTTGTTTGGATGCTGCGTTCATACTTGAACTAAAGCATTTTAATCTAAAGAATGTGATGTGAAGCTGCTTTTTCTGTCTTGAAATAAGTGGTTTTCATCACTATGTCGTCCATATCACGCTACATTTTTTCTTATAAACACTGACTTAACGATGCTGGTCGATTAAGATTGGATTGCCATCGGGGTCGGTAAGAGATATATGTGCAGGGCCCTGAGATTGCGTATCGCATGTCACCTCGATGTCCACGCCTTGCTCAGTTAGACGTTGCTGAATGTCTCTGACATCAGTGAAATTATCAACTTCCTCAGCTTTACTGTTCCAACCTGGATTGAACGTCAGCATGTTTTTATCGAACATACCCTCAAACAGGCCAATGGTTGTGTCGGTCGCATTGCGCAGAATTAACCATTTTTGCGCAATATCACCACCAGCGACTTTAAATCCAAGCGCTTCATAAAACGATTTAGATCTCTGTATATCTTTTACGGTTAGACTGACTGAAAAAGCACCTAATTCCATGTGTTGTTTCCTATTGATAGTTATTGGGTGTTGAATGTTACTAAGTGAAATGACTTTCACTACTATATTCTTAGCATAGTGTTGCTATCTGTGTTTTGCCAATGCGATGGGTATCAGGCCGTTAAATCAAGGAGAGGGAGATACTCAGTTAAACGGAAGCGGTGATCCCGAGATATAGTGTACGCAAAGCTAAAGCAGTAATGAGAATTTTAAAGGTGCGATCAAAGACGCGAGCCGGTATCTTATTCAAGCACTTCAAGCCAAGCCATGTGCCAACTGAACCGGCAATGACCATAAGAATAATCATGCTTAACCAAGGTAAAAAAGCAAATCCTATCGAAATGAATAAAATGAGTTTTAATGTGTGCTGACAACACATGCAACTTGAGAAGGTTGCTATTAGTTGATGTTTATCTGAGCGTTCTGAATGAATAAGTGCTGCAACCAAAGGTCCTGTCGCACCCACAAACATTGTCAAAAAGGTGGTTACAAATCCTGAAAGAAATCGAAGTAGTTTTCCCAGCTCTTTCTTCTTTGGTTTGAAACCCCACACAAGACATAGAACAAAGATCCCAATAGAAATTTGTATGACCGAGATGGTTAGTTGAACGAGGACAAAACTAGCAAGAAACGCTGCACATATGGCTCCACCGAGAAACAAGGTTACAAGCGCCCACTGTATGTGTTGTCTTGTCATGAGCATTCTGTTGGCGTTGGAACCGAGTTGTACAGCTCCATGTACTGGAATGAGTGCGAAAGGTGGAATGACGTTGGCCATTGTCACTAACAATAAAAGACCACCGCCGATACCCAATGAAGCACTTATGAAGGAGGTAGTGAGTGATGTTGCTACAAGACCAACAAATACCCAGTTATTAATCCCTTCGGGCACCAACCAAGAGACATACTCCAGTCGTTATGCCTCGGCTTTTTTCAATAATTGAATGGCCTGTTGTAGATCTTGAATCGTCTGTCGACGAAATGAGCCTGGAGAGTGAAAGTTCACCAACATAATTGCGTCTAGAAGTTGCTGTCCCAAAACACTACATGGGTTCTTTTCAAACTTATCAGTCAATGCTAATACTATATCTCTGGTCATATCAGTAATCCCTATTTTTGTCGCTTCAAAAAAGTCCTAATATCCAACATAGACATCTCTCTTATCCGGTGTTTGAGTCGACACTCTTTTCTAGGAGACTTGTCGTATTAGTCTCATGAAACGGTTAGAGATGCAATAACTCAGTGACAGTTTTTTGACAGTTATTCGCAAGTCAAAGATTTTACGGGTGTTTTTTATACGCTCCTTTAGTAGTAATTTTGTTAAAACGTCGATTTTTTACAATTTTCTCATACTTTTTTCTTATAAAAAGTCGGGTTAGTTTTGAATGCGTCAAAAAAAGGTCGGTCTTATTTAAAGAGAATAGAGCGGAATATAGGGTATTTTAAATGTTTCAAATCGTTCAGCTATGAGTACTCAAAAATCCTCAATCTTTTGATCAATAAATCGATTCAATAATAGCCTGAGCAATGTCGTAGTTTGGCAGAATTTTGTCAGCAGCACCCCTTGAAATGAGTTCTCGCGGCATACCAAAAACGACAGCAGTATCCTCAGACTCCGCAATAGTTGTAGCGCCTTTTTCATGAGCCAATGTCATTGATGCTGCACCATCATCACCCATGCCGGTGAGTTGAACGCATAGGACTTTACTCGGTGGAATAACATTTGTCGCGGAAGAGACGAGTGCATCTACACTGGGATGCCATAGGATGTTTTCATCTGCAGGGATAGAGTCAGCATAGAGTCTGTTGCCACGTCTAACAATCGTTATATCAGCGTCGCCTTTTGCTATATATACATTGCCAGGTTTTAGTTCGCTGATATGACTGACTTCACTGACGGCAACCCTACTGATGCCGTTGAGGCGTTCAGCAAAAACGGAAGTAAATCTGGATGGCATATGTTGTGCGATGACAATGGGGACTGGAAATTCTGATGGGAGACGCGTGATTATTTCTTTTAACGTGCCTGGACCACCTGTTGACACACCCACTAGCACGAGTTCTATTTCCGCGCTTGGGCGCTTGCAAATCGCCACAGTATTGTGCCGTTCAAAGCGCAATTCCGGCTGTTTTCTCGCTTCTGGTGATGTTGCTTTAGCGTTGTTGGCTTGCAAAACATTCACACGCGCTGCACTTCGCAATTTGGCGAAAAGCGTATTGGCAGATTCACCCACATAGGGTTGCATCAAACTGTGTGTTGTCGTTTTACTTCCTGGTTTAGGTATGTAATCCACGGCACCAAGCTCAAGCGCTTCAAAACTTGCACGTGCACCTTTTTCGGTAAGTGAAGATATCATTACTACTGGAGTAGGGTTGCTATTCATTATGGATCTTAGGCATGTTAATCCATCCATGACCGGCATGTTAATGTCCAAGGTGATAACGTCAGGTTGATACTGAGGGATCCTTTCCAAACATTCTTGACCGTTACTTGCAGTGGCTACAACAAAACCTTCATCTGACAATACTTCCTGCAAGTGTTTTCGGGTTAATGCAGAATCATCAACCACCAATACTTTTGTCATGTTTTAGTCGGACTCCTGAGAATGGTACATCAAGTAATAACCTATCAAACATCCATTAAGGTGATTATTGTATATTTGAAGGTGATTACAATCTTTTACCTAGATCAACTATTGCTCAAAAGTGTACCAACGCTCTCCGTGACGTTTTTATCGTTTGACTACCAAAAAAATGCCTACTGATGTGAATACTAGATAGTCACGGCGTTGTTACCGAACTAGCCTTCTTGAGGTTGTGTGGTTTGTGTTTCCTTTGTCTTATGGTTCAGCTTATTCAAAACAAACTGCAAAGGCTTTTGCAAATCATCAAAAATGAGATATAAGCATGGTATCAAAACAAGCGTTACTAGGGTTGCGTACAAAACCGCAAATCCAAGTGCGACTGCCATTGGTATGACGAAAGCGGCTTGTAAACTTGTTTCAAACATAATCGGAAGCACGCCAACAAAGGTTGTTATCGATGTTAGCGTAATGGCCCTGAATCGCGCGCAACCAGCATCGATAACGGCATCCTTAATACTCATACCTTGTTTGCGACGGTGATTCACAAAATCGGTCATGACTAAGCTGTCATTTACAACAACACCAAACGCGGCTATCAAGCCAAAGTTTGAAAATTGACTAAGATCCAATCCCATCACGTAGTGGCCAAATACTGCGCCGGTAAAACTAAATGGGATAACCGACATAATTATCAATGGTTGCGCATAGCTCTTTAAAGGAATAGCGAGCAAAATATAGATGGCTAATAGAAGGATAACGAGAAACTTTAGCTGCTCTATCTGCTGTGACTGTTGTTCTTGTATCTTTCCTCCGAGTTCTGTTTTTACGCCAGAAAAAACGCGCGTTATTTCAGGTAGAATCTGGTCTTTAATGCGATCTACAACTTCATTCGGTTCCACTAACTCTTCGTCTATAGCTCCCCAAATGTATACGCTTCTATATCCTCCTTCTCTTCTGATGTAACTGATTCCTGGCACTTCAGTGAACTCAGCGACGTCACCTAATAATACTTCTGCGCCGGTGGGTGTTTGGATTACTGTATGTTTTAAATCTGCGTATCTTTC
>JBCDMA010000156.1:0-9158 GCA_038744645.1 Pseudomonadota bacterium
ATAAAAAAGGTCAAGCTCACCAAGAAGTATGAGCGTTTTGATCTTGATTTTCACTGTAAAGAGCTTAAGCAAAGTTTCCATTTACAGCAGCAGAAATGGCAAATTTTATATTCCCACTACATGAACGCCACTGCTACACTGGCGTAGCATTAGAAAGAATTCACCAGAGAATATTGCATATAACTATCCCCAAAGTACAGCGGGAAACACGTGTTCCGTACAAGTTGTAGGGAAGATTAAGCATAAAAAAACCCCATTTAGCTGTTTTGCGTCAGCTAAATGGGGTTTTTTTATATCGCGTCTATTTGTCTAAAGATACGCGCGCTAGTGGTTGATTCTTATCGGTATGACCAATCACTGTAATATTAAGCGTTACTGGATCCATTAGTAGTGTAGCCATAACATAGTCGCTTGGCTGGGATGCTTGTTTGTATAAATCCTTTTGACTGCTCACAAATTTGTCATTCATCTCTATCGTTGAACTGATACAAGAAGCGTCTACTTCAAATGTTGTTTTGTCTATGCAGGAAAAACTGTTCGTTGTTTCCAGATTGTCATCAGCGGCAATGGTAGAGAAAGACAACAAAGAAAGCATCATGATGCCCATGACTCTTTCCATACATTTCTCCTCGTTATTTAAATTAGACTCTAGTATAAGGATTTGTAAGCAAAAGTCAATTTCGATCCACGGCAATGTTACACTAATATGACAGTACATTGAATTTAAGATGAAATCATAGAGTGGTGAATACACGATTTCACTTACTTCGTCTGAGATGCACCGAAGTCTATGATAAACAACTGATACATGCCGTTTGAGGGTGTTGTTGAAATGCGGAATGACACCTATAACTTTCTGATATGATTAAAAATTAATAGATAATTGAGATTGCAAAAACCTCGCATGAAACCGATGCTACCATTTCGATTATTATTGATATACTCCAGATACTTACCGTCTTAAATGGACCTGCAATGGAAATAGACTTTTCTTCTCTTTCACCTTCAAAGCGATATCATCTTATGACACAGTCGGTGATCCCAAGGCCAATTGCCTGGATCCTTAGTGAAAATACTGATTCAACGTTAAACCTCGCACCGTTTTCCTATTTTAATGCAGTCTGCAGCGACCCTGCTCTGCTGATGGTGTCAGTTGGCATCAAACCGGCGGGAGATAATAAGGATACCGCGAGAAACCTACAAAAAGAGCATCCCTGTGTCGTACATATACCCTCTGTTCAACATGCTGATGCAGTAACCGCTTCTGCTGCAACATTACCCTATGGAGAATCTGAGTTAGATACCATTGACACAACATTGATTGAGCAGAGCGATTTTGTACTACCTCGATTATCAACTTGTCAGATTGCATTTAACTGCGTTGTCCATGATGTCATGACTATTGGAGCCACGCCGCAGTCGCTTATTTTCATGGAAATTAAAAACATGCATATTGCGGATGAAGTGGTCGTGCAAGATGCTAAAGGCAGGGATAAGTTTGATGCATCAAAAATAAAACCGCTTGCGCGTTTAGGTGCCAGTGAATTCTCGTCAATCAGTGAGGTGTTTACGTTGTTGAGACCGAAATAAGCTGATCCCAAAACAACCTGCCAAACCAGAAAAAGTCGTGATGATGACGCCCCAAACCCAGTCTAACAACATGATTTTAAGCGTAAAACTTTCGATGACACTGTAATTGGTTAAGTTGTAAGTTCCATAGCAGGTCAATCCGAACAACGCGGATTTACCTGCTGTAAACATCCACTTTTTTCCTATATTCGGCGCTACGATAAGAGTGAATAGTGAGAGGCCATATAAGAGGTAAAATACAACCCAGGGCCAGGTTATCACCTCTTTTCGCAGCAAATTGGCCATTTCTTGTTGATACCAGCCAGATGCAATAAATCCCAGCCACGCTACGTCCATGACGGCGAAGCTGCCATAAATACACAATAAAGAGATTAGCTTTTCAGTAGGTCGCAACATTGGCGGACACTAAAATTACAGCTTGTTTTTCGACGACATAGATTGTAGTCATATTATCTACAATCATTATCGCTATTGAGA
Organism: Pseudomonadota bacterium; assembly: GCA_038744645.1. Classification (GTDB taxonomy): domain Bacteria; phylum Pseudomonadota; class Gammaproteobacteria; order Enterobacterales; family Alteromonadaceae; genus Glaciecola. Next base: position 2,068 of record JBCDMA010000156.1, read on the forward strand.
TTACAACAGCAGTGACAGGTTAGATACCTTCACCATCATCGAATTCATGCAGTCCACACTCTCTCTTCAGCCCGAAGAAACGAGTGTCTTGCTCGGTCATGCCATCTTCCAGTGTACGAGTTGTATGCCAGTCTCCAATCGAGACATAACCAAGATCCCACAATGGGTTATACGGTAAATCATGTTGTAGCATGTATTGATGCAATTGCTTGTTGTTTTGATCAATGATCGGATGTACCTTGTACCTACCCGCCTGTTTTTGCAGGACATTTAGTTCTGCTCTTGAATCTGACTGAGAACGTCGAAGTCCGGCAAACCAAGTTTGCGCATTGAGGTCGTCAAGTGCTCTTCGCATCGGTTCCACTTTATTGAGTTGATTGTATTTCTCGATACCCTCAACGCCTTGTTCCCAAAGTTTGCCAAAACGCGCTTCTTGCCAAGCAGGGCTTATTTCTGAGCGATAGATTTGCAGATTAAGATTGAAACGATCCGCTAATGTATCAACGAATTTATACGTCTCTGCAAATAAATAACCCGTATCGGTCAGGATCACTGGGATACCTGGCGCAACTTCATTTACTAAATGCAGCATCACTGCCGATTGCGCTCCGAAACTAGAAGACACGATGTGCTGCCCTGGAAGGTGCTGCAACGCCCATTCTACCCTAGCGAGCGGACTGTACGACTCCAACAAAGCATTCTCGGTTGCTAGATCGTCAGATAGAGTGACGTCTATCGCCGATTCAAGGTGTTCGTTAGCTGGCGGTTGCATCGTAAAAATCCTTTGCTGAATCAATGACTGGCGCTACGATGTCTGCTCGAATAACAAAATCACCAAAAGCTTCGCCATCTGTTCTTTCTTCTGACCACCTTTTAATCAACGCATCTAGCGTTTGCATTATTTCTTCATCGCTAATATTTTCTTTGTACATGCGAGGAATTCTCGTGCCATTGCGATTACCGCCGATGTGCAGATTGTATTTATTGGGCCCTTTCCCTACCAGGCCAACTTCGGCAAGCATTGCTCTGCCACAGCCGTTGGGGCATCCCGTTATTCTGTACATAATGCTTTCATCAGATAAATTGTATTTAGCTAACATTTGCTCAATTTCAGTGACCGCACCGGGCAAATAGCGTTCGGCTTCAGCCATAGCAAGTGGACACGTAGGTAGCGATACGCAAGCCATGCTGTCACGTCGCTGTTTACTCACATTTGACTGCAGCAATCCATACTGCTCGGCGAGCACTTGAATCGCTTCTTTTTGTTCTTCTGGTACGCCTGCAATGATTAAGTTTTGATTTGCAGTGAGTCTGAAATCACCTTTGTGTACTTTGGCAATCTCTTTCATGCCCGTTTTAATGGGGCTATCTTGAGTATCAAGGATCCGTCCATTTTCAATGAAAAGCGTCAGGTGATACTGATTGTCTATTCCTTTAACCCAGCCAAAACGGTCTCCACGTTCGGTGAATTCATAAAGACGACTCGGTTCAAATACAACGCCTGAACGTTTTTCGACTTCTTTTTTGAACGTCTCTACACCCACGCGCTCGAGCGTATATTTCGTTTTTGCATTTTTCCGATTGACCCTATTGCCCCAATCTCGTTGAGTTGAAACAACGGCCACTGCAACGTCTAACGTTTTATCCAATGGAATAAATCCAAAGTCATCGGCTTTGCGTGGGTAGGTGGACTTGTCGCCATGCGTCATAGCCAAGCCGCCGCCAACCAACACATTGAATCCTACAAGCTTGCCGTTTTCGGCAATCGCAACAAAATTAAGGTCGTTCGCATGCACATCGACATCGTTAAGTGGAGGAATAACAACAGTCGTTTTAAACTTACGCGGCAAGTAATTCGTGCCTAATATCGGCTCGTCTTCCTGTGTAGATTCAACTTTTTCGCCATCTAGCCAAACTTCGGCGTACGCATTTGTTTTGGGAAGCAGGTGCTCGCTGATTTTAGCCGCCCATTGCCAAGCTTCTTTGTGCACTTCAGATTCGATTGGGTTACTCGTACACAATACGTTTCTATTGACATCACCGGCCGTGGCAATCGAGTCAATCCCGGTTCTATTTAGGGTTTGATGCATTGTTTTTATGTGCGGTTTCAGTACACCGTGAAACTGGAACGTCTGCCTTGTCGTTAAGCGAATGCTGCCATAAATAGTGTGATCTTCGGCAAACTTATCAATGATGAGCCATTGTTCCGGCGTTATTACACCACCAGGCAGTCGCGCTCTGAGCATCACATTGTGTAGCGGCTCGAGTTTCTGCTTTTGTCTTTCTGCGCGAATGTCTCTATCGTCTTGCTGATACATGCCGTGAAAACGGATGAGCTGAAAGTTATCAGCGGTAAATCCCCCGGTAACATCGTCTCCCAGGTCTTCTGTGATTGTTCCGCGCAATAGCTTCGATTCTGACTTGATTCTCTCGTTGTCAGACAGTTTTCCTTCTACTATTAAGTGTTGGTCGTTACTCATTAGTACACGTCCTTCTGGTAGCGCTTTGCTTTTCTTAATGCAACCAAATAGGCTTTAGCATCAGCGTCTGATTTATTGCCATATTCTTTAATAATCGCTAGCAACGCCGATTCGACGTCCTTTGCCATCTTATTTGCGTCGCCGCAAACATAGAAATGTGCGCCCTTTTCAAGCCAATCGAAAACCGCCTTACCATGCTCCAACAAACGGTCCTGAACATAGATTTTTTCTGCCTGATCGCGAGAGAACGCAAGGGTCATTTTGGTTAAAGCACCTGATTTCAGATACCCTTGCCATTCCGTTTGGTATAGGAAGTCTTGGGTAAAATGCGGATTACCGAAAAACAACCAGCTTTCACCTTGCGCTTCTCGATTATCGCGTTCTTGAATAAATGCTCTAAAAGGCGCTATGCCTGTTCCTGGACCGACCATGATGATAGGCTTATCATCATCCGCTGGAAGGCGAAAGTTATCATTCTTCTCAATAAAAACATTGATTGTGTCATCGCTTTCTATTCGACTTGAAAGAAAACCAGATGCACCGCCCTGATGCGTAAAACCAAACGCGTCATAGGCAACATGGGCAACTGTTAAGTGCACTTCTTCATCGACTTCCGCTTGACTTGACGCGATTGAATAAAGTCGCGGTGTAATTGGTCTAAGAGAATCGACAAGGACCTGCGCATCGATATCAGATGGGTATTGCTCAACAATATCCACAATTTGGCACTCTTCTAAAAAGCTTCTCAATGCGGCTCTGTCTGCAAGTAAAGCGCTAAGCTTCTCATCATTCGTCGCAGCTTCGTATGCTTTAACAAAGCCGGGATAGCTGAGCGTCAATTCCAGCTTATGAGTCAACGCATCAGATAAAGTGAATTTTTCACCTGCAATCTCAACTTCATCATCTGGAGTATTTTTTGTCGCATCGATAATTTTATTCACTACAACGCTATCATTGCTAAACCATAGGCCTAAGGCATCACCCGGCTGGTATGAAATCCCAGACTCCTCCAATGATATTTCTATGTGTCGGATATCCTTTATTGAATCGCGGCCAGTGATTTTTATGACCTCTGATAATGTAGCTGAGTATGGTGACTGCTTTGTATAGGCAACTGCAGCTTCACTTTTATCTGCTACAAGAGCTTGAGTCATACTGGCTGAGGTTGCCGAAGTCGAAGATTTAAGTATCTCCGTTAGCTTTTTAGTCCATTCCGCGACAGGTGTTTCATAGTCAACATCACAATCCAGTCTTTCGACCAAAGATTGCCCACCCAGTTTTTTGAAACGCTCGTCAAAGTCTTTGCCCGTTTGGCAAAAGAATTCGTAACTACTGTCACCCAATGCGACAACTGCATACTTTAAGTTAGGAAGTTTTGGCGCTTTTTTGCTACCTAAAAATTCATGTAACTCCACGGCATCATCAGGCGCATCACCTTCACCATGCGTACTTACAAACACAACTATGGTAGATTCATCTTTAATCTTACGAGGCTTATAATCCAACATAGAAACCACGTTAGATGGCACTCCCTCATCCTTAAGCGTCTTTGCGTAATTTTCTGCCAGGTGTTTTGCATTACCCGTCTGTGAACCGTAAAGCACTGTTACAGGTTTCGCATCTACTTCTGATTGCACATTCCCTAAAGACGCTTGCGCGTCTGAGGAGTGTGCTAAACCTGCAAGATAGCCGCTTGCCCATATCAACTGGTGTTGACTCAAGCCGCTTACTGCTTGAGATAGTTTGCTTAGTTGCGCTGTATCTAGCACTGCGCCGAGAGGAGTTTTAGATTCTACAGACATGAAAAAAAAATCGATTATGTTTGTTGACGCTTAGATTAGCGTCTTTGTTTGATAACGTGAAAGAATTAAAACTGATTTTTTATAATTGAAAGTACTGAAAGAACTTCAAACTGAGTGGGAGTCTGGTTTAAAAAAGCGTGCATTCGCCGCATCGTTCAAGCTACGCAATCAGATTGCGTGCAGTGAAACCGTGCTTCCGTGAGGTTAAAAGTCGAATTCTACGCCTACAAATGCACCATCAAATTGAAGATCAGCATATATATCGTCAATATCTTCAATGTCGAGCTCTAAAGAACGATAGCCAGCTTGCACTGTAAGGTCTAACGCAAGGGTTTCTATAAAGCTGTACGTCAATGCAACTTGGTAGTCTACGATGCTATTGTCATCAATTGAAAGAAAACTGCCTTCGACATACGCACCAATGCCAGTACCAGGTATCCCTACAGCTGCGCGTCCGTACCCCATAGGCACAAACCCATTAAAAGAATCTGATGCCGAACGCGTTGAGGATGTATCAGTGACAACAAAATCTCCATCGAGCTCTTTGACATTCACGCCGACATCAACGCTCACTAAATCGTTGTCTAATACTTCATAGTACAGAATGTAGTCTATTGCCGTTATGTCATTAACTGAGTCTAAAATAGTGTCTACCGCAAAGACTTCACCACCGAAACTGAATGAGCTACTGAGTGATGTTGCACCTTCGGTATCTAGCGTAGTGCGCGCCAGTTTGATATTGGGTACCAGGGGAATTGGGTGTTCTAATGCAGCATAGAAACTGTTGTTGGTTTGGTCTTCAAAGCCAAATGTGGCTAAATTCTCAGACTCGGCGAATCCACCTTCGACTCCCATATCCCAGACTTGAGCACCAATATATCCTCCCAAAACTGTATCTGCCGATGCATGAAAAGGAACACTGACAGCAATCGTTAAAAAACCAGCTGCAAAAGTTTTTTTCATTTTTTACCCTTGATTAAGGAGTTCCGAAAGCTCGATTAACGCTGCATTTGCTCTTGAAATATAGTTAGCCATCACAAGCGAGTGATTGGCTAAAACGCCGAAGCCGCTGCCGTTGAGAATCATTGGACTATATACGGTCTGTTGAGTCGCTTCAAGTTCTCTAATAATTTGCTGCAAACTCACTGTCGCATTTTTGTTTCGCAGTACATCAGCAAAATCAACTTCTACGGCTTTTAAAAAGTGTAGCACAGCCCAACAGGCACCTCTAGCTTCGTAAAAATTATCATCTAATTTAAACCAGCTGGTCTTATTTTGTACTACGTCTGGCTCGGGTGTCGACAAAGTGGCATTAGGATCGCCTGCCAACCCAGTATTCAGGCTATCAGTACCAACACTTGCGCTTAGTTTTTGCGACATTGAGCCAAGGCGCTTTTCGACCTGTTTTAAATAATCTCGCAGGTTATCCGCTCTGGCATAGAATTGACTGCTGCCGGCCGTTGTATTTGATAGCTCATCTCGGTAAGCCTTCAATGCGGTTAGCGCGTCATTGTATTCACCTTCAGTTGAAGGCAATAGCCATCGGTTATTATCGAAATTTAATGAGGGTTGAGCTTTGGTTAGAAACGGATTTTCAATGCTTTGCGACTGAGAACGGCTAAAATCTTTACGCATGGAAAGGGCCAAGTCGCGGCTCATTTCTAATGCACCAAACTCCCAGTTCGGCATATTGTCCATGAAGATACCTGGCGGTGTGACATCATTGGTTATATATCCGCCAGTCTTTGAAAGTAGCGCATCAATAACATCGATTAATGCTGTTGTGGTCGTATAACCTGGTACCACAGTTTGTTGCTTCTCAGCAGCAACCGCTTCCGCACGTAGTTTTACATCCTGTAATGATGGTGCCATGCTCCACCACCAGCCAATTAGCGTGAAGATGATTATCACTGCTGCAATCATCATACTGATGTTTCTAGTGGTAAAAACTGCGTTCATATATTTTCTTATATTCTTAAAACGTTATTACCTATAGTGTAAATACGTTAGTAACGATAACGCAATAATAAAATAGCTAAAACATATGCCAGGCCAATTGCCGCTGGAAAAAACAGAAATGCAATGACAGCCGCACCTCTTACGATCCAAGGATTTACTTCCAGGTTTTTAGCAAGCCCCGCGCATACGCCACATACTTTAGCGTCATGAGGATCTCGAAAGAACCGGTCTTTATTGACTGCCGTTTTCATTTGTTTATGCTCTCTTTATGCTGAATTGTATTCTCTAATCAGATTTGATTAGGTTTAAATGTGAAAGTAGAAGCAGCAATCCGGCAGCACCTAAAAAAAAGATCACAGGTGATAACACTAGGCCCAAAATATCATAGTTTAATAACATGTCATTTCTCCCTTAAAACTGACTACAGGTTAGTTGTTGTCAGCTATTCCGCTCTCTCAACCTCATCTACTTTTACAAACTCTCGCTCGCTCTCACTTGTCTCAGGCGCAGTGAGAATGCCGATGACCTGTTCATCATCTTCCACACCAATTAGTTGGTCACTGATTGACAATACATCGTTAGCGATTTTGGCGTTAATTTCTGCAGACGTATCTACAAGAGATTGTTTAATCGCGTCGGACAATAGGCCCTCTAGCGATGTTTCCTGAGCACTCGCTGCTCCTGATGCCATGATGCTGACGCCGAAAACGATGCTGGTTAAAAGTGGTTTGTTAAGTTTCATGTTGTAGCCCTCAAAATGATTGTATCCATGGGAGTAACGACGTCTTGATCCCGTTGTTTACGGTGGTGAGCCGCGTTTACCTCGTCTTTGAGAACGATTTAGCGAATG
>JBCDMA010000157.1:0-9133 GCA_038744645.1 Pseudomonadota bacterium
CCTCAGGTGGCCTCAACGCACCGACAATCATTGTTAAGGGCATAAATATCATGGGTGGTATGGACATCAAGGTGAAACGAACCATCCGTGAAAAATACATTGCTCTCGCCAATAAAATGAAGAGCTTGCTCGCAGATAAATAACTAGGAGTCTGGCTTAATCAAGGCCTTTAGATTGATTACCAAAGTTAGATTTTTGGGTGTGCACCGGCCTGACGACCGGCGCTTCGTTGGTAGGTGACTACAGCTAGAAAACAATTACAACTACATAGTAACTATAACTAGTCGTTTGCTTTGACCTTGTCTTTCAGGATGGGAATTCCCAAGCCAAAATTGGTGATCGCGACGATGCCGTTGAAAAATCCCAAGATAACGGAGTTTTGTATACCGCTATAACGGACCGGACCTAACAGGTGAGGAAGTATGGCAAGTATCTCGTTGGCTGCCTCTCTTGTCTTCTTTTGACAATTCATCCAAATACTGAGCTCCAAATCGATAAGTGCAAAACATGTGTTTAAATATGAAGTATTAATTATCCATTATCCATTGTTGTGCTTAGTATTGATGAGTAGGGCAGAATGCCATTCTGATTGGCAGTAATTGGCAAATCAATAGACTGAAAAGACAATATTGAATGTGATATTTTGTATGACGTTATGAAATATGAATTTGAAAACTACCTGATAAGTGACGACCGAAAAGACGTCGAACTAGACAAGATAGTCGAGCTACTTACGGCATCTTACTGGGCTAGTGAAAGACCGATAGAGACAACTGAAGTCGCAATAGACAATAGCGTTTGCTTTTCCCTGTTTTTCGAAGATGCACAAGTTGGATTTGCAAGGGTTGTGACCGATTTTGCGACAGTTGCATACATTGCTGATTTTATCATTCATCCGGATCACCGCGCCAAAGGTGTTGGAAAATGGATGTTTCAAGTGATACATAGCGACTCGCGCTGGTGTTCTAAATTTCAATTTCTTGCTACTGATGACGCACATGGCTTGTATCAGCGGTTTGGTTTTTCAGGCAGCAACAAGCTCATGAGTACGAAAGTATAGCGCGTTATCTAATAGGGTGTTTCCCTAGTTAAGCATCAATGTTTGGAGCTTTTTGTAGTGTGCATCAGCATGTATTTTTATAATTTCGACTAGCTTTCTTCGCAACCAACAAACTCCGCCGTCCTTTTGTTGGCGTTTGTGCCACATGCAGCTTACCGAGGCAGCATTTATTTCAATAGGTGGTTTCATGGCGAGAATATCACCGCTGAAAATAGCTTTTTCAACCGCTGTTGGAGGCACAACTGCGATCAAATTGCTGTCTTTTATTAAGTCTCCCACCGCAGCAAAATGATTCACAGACATCGCAATTCTGCGTCTTAGGCCACGTTGTGCAAGCATTTGGTCAGTAAATCCGGTAACGTCACCCGACAGTGATACTAATAAATGAGGTGCATCAGCAAATTCCTTAAGTCCTAAATTGGGCTTCGCCAGCGGATGGTTTTTTCTCATGATCACAACGTATTCCGGCTGAAAAAGGTGTTCGCTTAATATTACCGGCGAGACAATGGAATTAGTTGCGCCGATCACTAAGTCAACTTCCGCATCAATGAGCACCTGCTCACCATTGACAATGGTGTACGGGATCGCATGGATGTTTACCATAGGCGCTTCATTTTCAATATTATTTCTGAGCTTTCCCCATGCGATATCTACTATGGCGTCAGCTAACGCTATTTTGAAGGTGCGTCTTGAAGTTCCAGGTACAAACTCGTCGGGAGTGACTGCATTGTTGAGCATTTCAAGTGGCTCTCTTATTTCTCGCCACAGATTTTGCGCAAATAGTGTTGGCTGTATATTGCGCCCATCCTTAACAAAGAGTTCATCTTTCCATACGTGACGCATTCTCGAGACGGCATTGGATACTGCAGGTTGTGTCATTGCAAGCCGCTCGGATGCTCGTGTGATAGACCCTTCGGTCATGACCGCATCAAAAATCATTAACAAATTCAATTCTTGTGTTCGCACATTAATGCTCCTTAAACTCTATACATCATTAAACGTGATGTATTTTATATAATCTTATAATTTTTAAGATATGAATTTAGTATCCACAATAAGCTTCGTCAAATCATGAGAAAGAATTTGTTGAGGAGCAAATAATGAAAGTACTACCGACGCTGAAAGTAACAGCGATTGTATCACTGGCATGGATCATCAGTGCTTGTGGTACGCAAGCGGATACCAATGCAACACAGGCCTATTTACCGGAAGTCTCCGTTGCACAAGTTGTCAATGAACGCATCACTGAGTGGGATACGTTTACCGGTCGACTAGAAGCCCCTGAAACCGTCCATTTGCGACCACGGGTCTCAGGCTATATTGATCAAGTGATGTTTCAAGAAGGTGCGGTTGTCAATGCGGGCGACGTACTATTTAAAATCGATGACAGATCCTTTGTCAGTGATGTTAAACGCATTGAAGCGGCACTCATTTCTGCGCAAGCGCAATTGGAACTAGCGGAATCAGAACACGATAGAGCAGTAAACCTCATTGCAAAAAATGCAATCTCAGCGGAGCTACTTGATACAAGAGCTGCACAACTTAAAGCTGCAGAAGCAAACGTTGCTGAAATCTCGGCATCATTGGAACTGGCCGAACTCCAGCTCAGCTTTACCAATGTCGAAGCCCCGATTTCCGGTCGCGTGTCTCGCGCATTGGTAACCAAAGGCAACTTTGTCAATGCAGGGCAATCCGAATTGACCAGCCTGGTATCGATGGACACGGTGCATGCGTATTTTGATGCCGATGAACAAACCTATCTGCACTATGCAAAACTCGCAAAAGAAGGCAACCGTTTGAGTTCTCGCGATCATCAAAACATCGTATTGATGGGCCTAGCAACTGATTCAGATTATCCGCACCAGGGCTACATTGATTTTGTTGATAATAGCATCAATCCAAGTAGCGGTACGATAAGAGGCCGAGCGGTATTTGACAATACGGAAGGCACATTTATACCCGGCCTATTTTCACGCATAAGACTCGTTGGCAGTGCAAGTTATGATGGCATTCTCATTGACGACAAAGCGGTTGGAACAGACTTAAATAATCAATTTGTGTTGGTTATTAATGAAGATAACACGGTTGAATACCGCGCGGTCGAATTGGGTGAAAAACTAAACGGACTGCGCATTATCAAGTCTGGTCTTGCCGGTGATGACAAAATTGTGGTGAATGGACTACAACGCGTTCGCCCTGGTGCAACCGTTAATCCTATCGAAGTTGATATGGCGAGCAGTGAAACTATCGCTGTTCTCAAACAGATGCAGTTGAGCATTGACGAAAGCAACAATCGTACGCAGACAGCAACTGCTGATAGCGCACAAACTGAGTTTGTTGGAGGTTAACATGAATTTCTCACACTTCTTTATTAATCGTCCCATATTTGCCGGAGTGCTTTCGCTGATGATTTTTATCTCTGGCGCACTTGCACTTAACCAGTTACCGATAACTGAATATCCAAACGTTGTGCCGCCGACGGTCGTAGTTACGGCCAATTACCCAGGTGCAAACCCGAAAGTCATTGCTGATACCGTTGCGTCACCGTTAGAGCAAGAGATAACCGGCGTTGAAGACTTGTTGTATATGTCGTCTCAAGCAACCAGCGACGGCAGAATGACTTTAACGTTGACATTTGCCATTGGTACAGACCCTGACGATGCAACTACGCTTGTGCAAAATCGCGTTGCCAGAGCATTGCCAAGGCTACCTCAAGAAGTACAGCGTTTAGGTGTCGTCACACAAAAATCGTCTCCTGATTTAACAATGGTAGTGCATATCACTTCACCGTCAGACCGGTATGACATGTTATATCTGTCTAATTATGCCAGATTAAATGTCAAAGACGAATTGGCTAAAACTGAAGGGGTAGGTGATGTGCAGCTATTTGGTGCGGGTGAATTCTCGATGCGCATTTGGCTTGACCCTGAAAAAGTCGCTGCCCTTAACTTAAATCCCAGCGATATTGCAGGTGCCATCAGAGAGCAAAACCAACAAGCGGCAGCAGGTTCGCTAGGTGCACAGCCCACGGGAGAGAATGATTTTCAATTATTGATAAACGTTCAAGGCAGATTGAAAAGCGAACAAGAGTTTGCAGATATTATTATCAAGGTTGATGAAACTGGCGCTGTCACACGATTAGGCGAGGTTGCACGCATCGAAATGGGTTCAAATACCTATGCACTTCGTTCGCTGTTAGACAATAAACCCGCAGTCGCACTGCCAATCTTCCAAGCACCGGGCTCAAATGCCATTCAGATATCTGATAATGTGCGAGCGCGCATGGCTGAACTCAAAGCAGTATTCCCGGCAGGTGTGGACTATAGCATTGTATATGACCCTACAGTATTTGTAAGAGGTTCTATCGATGCGGTTATCACGACCTTGCTTGAGGCAGTTGCACTGGTAGTTATTGTTGTTGTGTTGTTTCTTCAAACTTGGCGTGCATCTATTATCCCACTTGTCGCGGTTCCTGTTTCTTTGGTGGGTACGTTAGCCGTCATGCATTTACTTGGATTTTCATTAAACGCCTTGTCTTTGTTTGGTCTGGTACTAGCCATAGGCATTGTGGTTGATGATGCAATCGTGGTGGTTGAGAACGTCGAGCGCAACATTCACGAAGGGCTTGAACCTATCGAAGCAACCAAAAAAGCCATGACCGAAGTGACTGGACCTATCATTGCGATTACTTTGGTCTTGATCGCGGTGTTTGTACCGACTGCATTTATGTCGGGATTAACAGGGCAATTCTACAAGCAGTTTGCGTTAACCATTACGATATCAACCATTATTTCAGCAATTAATTCACTGACCCTAAGCCCAGCGTTATCAGCTATCTTGCTTAAAGGCAAAAATGCACCAAAAGATAGATTGACGGTTTTGATGGATAAGCTCTTTGGACGATTTGTTTTTAATCCATTTAATCGCTTATTCAATCGTTCTGCCCAAGCATATCAAAATGGCATCGGCAAACTGATTCGCATGAGCGGTATCGTATTTGTATTGTATGCGGGTCTGATTGGCTTGACTTACCATCAGTTTGAGTCAACGCCGACGGGCTATGTGCCTGGCCAAGACAAAATGTACCTTGTGTCTTTTGCACAACTTCCTGATGCTGCTTCACTAGACAGAACCGAAGCAGTTATCAGAGAAATGTCAGACATTGCCCTAGCACATCCCGGCGTGGAATCAGCTGTTGCATTTCCTGGACTAAATATTAATGGTTTCACCAATAGCTCAAGCTCAGGCATTGTATTTGTTACTCTGGAAGATTTTGATGAAAGAACAACCGATGATTTATCAGCACATGCAATTGCGCAATCATTGAATCAACAGTTTGGTGCGATTCAAGAAGCTTTCATCGCAATTTTTCCACCACCGCCGGTACAAGGATTGGGCACCATTGGCGGATTCCGCCTGCAGATCCAGGACAAGGGAAATCTTGGCTATGAAGCGTTGTATCGCGTCAGCCAAGAAGTGATGCAAAAGGCATGGCAATCAAAAGAATTAGCCGGTGTCTTTAGCAGCTATCAAGTAAACGTACCACAAATTGACATTGATTTAGATCGCACAAAAGCCAAAAGCCAAGCAGTAAATATTGATGAAGTTTTCACCACATTGCAGGCATATCTGGGTTCTTTGTATGTCAATGACTTCAACCAGTTTGGACGTACTTATCAGGTGAATTTGCAGGCAGATGAACAATTCAGACAAGAACCTGATCAAATTACCGACATTAAAGTCCGCAATGCCTTTGGTCAGATGATCCCGTTAGGTTCATTTTTAAACGTCGAACAAAGTGCAGGGCCTGATCGCGTGATGCACTACGATGGCTTTACTACAGCGGAAATCAACGGAGGACCGGCACCAGGGTTCAGTTCGGGTCAGGCAGAAGCCAAAATCATTGAAATATTAGAAGAAACATTACCTATCGGGATGGACTATGAATGGACAGATTTGAGCTTTCAGCAAAAACTTGCAGGCAATGCATCGCTATATATCTTCCCATTGGTCGTGGTACTTGTATTTTTAGTGTTAGCAGCGCAATACGAGAGTTTGTCGTTACCTGTTGCGATTATTCTGATAGTGCCAATGACCTTGTTGTCGGCAATGACGGGTGTGATAGTCACTGGCGGAGACAATAACGTCTTCACCCAAATTGGATTTATCGTACTTGTCGGGCTTGCGATGAAAAACGCGATATTGATCATAGAGTTCGCGAAAGAGTTAGAAGACAAAGGTATGACAGCATTAGAAGCCATTAAAGAGGCAGGACGTTTGCGTCTGCGACCCATTTTAATGACATCCTTTGCGTTCATTATGGGTGTACTTCCTATGGCCATCTCAGAAGGCGCAGGCGCTGAAATGCGTCAAGCAATGGGCATTGCGGTCTTCTCGGGCATGATTGGCGTTACTGTGTTTGGTTTGTTGCTAACGCCGGTGTTTTATCACTTTATGCGCAGAAGAAACAATGCAAAGCAAGAAGCTAAAATCGACTTGCAGACGCAAGAGGAGTTAGCAGTTTGATTTTGTACTAAAGCGTTTTATCACTCGCGGTCTTTTCGACAAGAATAGCGAAAGTCAGTCTCCTCAACCTAGACTTTCTTCTTGAAACGACCGCGAGTGCTCTACTTTTCTAAAACAGATTTGCGTTGACAATCAAGTGAGTACCGACGCCTGCTGCATAGCCAAGCGCAATGATAGGCGCCCACTTTAAGTGGCCCATAAAGGTATAATAGCCTCTCGCCTGACCCATTAATGCAACGCCTGCAGCTGAACCAATAGACAACAAACTCCCGCCGATCCCCGCAGTTAGCGTTATCAACAACCATTGGCCATGTGACATTTCAGGCATCATGGTGAGGACTGCAAACATTACTGGGATGTTATCGATAATGGCAGAAAGTACGCCTAGCGTGATGTTTGCAGCAGTCGCATTCCAACCGTTGTACAAGACATCAGAGACAATCGACAGATACCCAATGAAACCGAGACCACCGACGCACATGACAACGCCGTAGAAAAACAGCAAGGTATCCCATTCTGCGCGGCTTACGCGACTAAACACGTCAAAGGGCACGACAGATCCTAAGCGCTCTAGTTTTTCCATGTCGCCGGCTTGTTCAGCAAGTGCGCGCTTTCGCGCGAGTGAGCCGGGCAGTGTTCTGCAAAGGAAGTAACCAAAAAACTGCAGATATCCCAGACCTAACATCATGCCCAATACAGGTGGTAGGCCGAATGCTGTTTTAAGTACAACAGCGGTGGCAATAGTAAGAAGAAATAAAATAAGGATCCTGATTGCACCGCGTTTCAGCTCAACATTTTCACCTTTATTGTTCGGTTTTTTATTTTCAATAAACAATGACATGGTGACGGCTGGGATGATATAACTCACCAGCGATGGAATGAATAGCGCGAAAAATTCCGTGAAGGCTACTACGTTTGCTTGCCATACCATCAATGTGGTGATGTCGCCAAAGGGACTGAATGCGCCGCCTGCATTGGCTGCAACAACGATGTTCACACAGCTCATTGCAATGAATTTTTTGTCGCCATCTGCAACTTTCATTACGACGGCACATAGCAGCAAGGCCGTTGTTAAATTATCAGCGATGGGAGAAATAAAAAAGGCGAGGATGCCGCTGATCCAAAACAGCTGCTTATAACTGAAACCTTTTTGCACCATCCACTCTCGCAAGCCATCAAACAGCCTGCGCTCTTCGAGTGCATTGATATACGTCATTGCTACTAGCAAGAAAAGCATTAATTCAGCAAATTCCAAGAGTGCATGCCGAAATGCTTCAACACTCTGTTCGGAAAGATCAAAAGAAGAATACTGCCAGGCAATGAGTGTCCAAATGACTCCTGCGGCAACCAAAACGGGTTTTGACTTTGCAAGATGAAGCTGTTCTTCAAGAATAACCAGCGTGTAGGCAAACACAAAAATAACAATGCAGGCAATGCTGGTGGCGGTCATGGTAATGTCTAGAGTACCTGCCTCTGCTGCAAAGACGGCTTGACTTGTCGTCATCAGTAGAATGAAAAGAATGCATGCCAAACAGCGATTCATACCCATATCATTTACTCCTCATTCATGTTGAGAATGCTCTTAACAGTTTTAATAAGTTCTTTTATGCGTTGGTTGGGTTGTAAGCAACACATCGAAAATGCACCAGCTAGATACATAATCTCTTCAACGCGAAAACGACGCTATTTTTTACATGAGAGCTTTCTATTTGATTCCATTAGTACAGAGACGTATCAGCGAGATAGTGGCGCGAATGAACGTACTTAATTGAGTTTCTTGAACTAATGGCTTTTTATAGATGTTAAGTATCTTAGCGCGGGGTCAACGGGTTGCGTCAAGACCGCATATACTACTATCGATGTATGACGCGCATAATAACAAATGATGTTGTAGATAATTGTTAACATTTTGCTGAATGTTTTTGATAATATTTAACTCATGCTACAAAGCATTAACATCATTACGTCTTTTACTGATGTTGGTCGATGTCGGTAGACGCTGGAGAAAATGCTTCAAGTACACTTGTGAACGCAGTCTGCGAGTAGTAAATACTCCAACTTACGATACCCAACCATTTCGCGCCATCTTCGAGGAAGTATTCTACTTCTCCAAGGTGTTCGAACCACGGTTGTAGAATTGAATCAATGACTACCGATAAAGACAAAAACACAAAGGCGGCGAGTAAGTGTTGGAATTTCGTTTGCAAAATAACGCGATGAAAAACAACTAAATATGCCATTACAGTCAGCCCTAGCATGACAAATACAACCTTTTCATCTATTCCAAATAGCGACTGTGCCATCTCTTCATGGATCAAAAAAGTATCGTCAAGCATGAGGTAGGTTGACAATAATCCTGAACTCACCATGAAAGGGATAAGGTTTCGTTGGTTGGCATTATTTAGGGTGCCATTGCGTTGGTAACAGCAGTGCAGCGTTGCCGCAGCAAAAAAGCACACTGTTGCTGATACGCACCACAAAAAAATCCCCATGTTGGAAAGCATACCGGTAAAGGGATGGACTTCAGCAATCGCTGCAATGTCGCTA
>JBCDMA010000158.1:0-9069 GCA_038744645.1 Pseudomonadota bacterium
ATGACTTCATCGCTCAAGTGCGTGCTCAATTCGTCGATAGACATCGTTCCTAAATCGATGCCTTTTCGCGTTCGCACTGCAACTTGACCGTTTTCCTTTTCCTTATCACCGACGACAACCAAGTACGGCACTTTCTTTAATGTATGTTCTCGAATTTTAAATCCAATCTTTTCATTTCTGACATCAGCTTTGACTCTGAAACCCTTGGATCTGAGCTTTGCGACAACACTTGCAACATACTCCGCTTGACTGTCGGTGATGTTTGACACAACCACCTGGGTAGGCGCAAGCCACAAGGGAAATGCACCAGCGTATTCTTCCGTCAAAATACCAATAAAGCGTTCAAGTGAGCCCAAGATGGCACGGTGGATCATTACGGGCACTTTACGCTCGCCATCTTCGTCTATATAGGTTGAATTTAGACGCGCTGGCATTGAGAAATCGAGTTGGATCGTACCACATTGCCAAGCGCGGTCGAGGCAATCATAGAGTGTAAACTCAATTTTTGGCCCGTAAAACGCGCCTTCACCGGGTTGGTATTCAAACGCAATATCATTTGCCGACAATGCATCCGCCAGTGCTTTTTCTGACTTATCCCAAATTTCATCAGAGCCAACGCGCTTTTCTGGTCGTGTAGAAAGTTTCACTTCAATCTTTTCAAATCCAAATGGCTCATAGGTGTCATACACCATTCGAATACATTCACTCACTTCATCAAGGATTTGCTCTTCAGTACAGAAAACATGGGCATCATCTTGCGTGAAGCTTCTCACTCGCATTAGTCCGTGCAGTGCCCCTGACGGCTCATTTCGATGCACAATGCCGAACTCGGCCATTTTTAGTGGTAAATCACGATACGATTTTAGTCCTTGGTTAAATATCTGCACATGACCAGGACAATTCATGGGCTTTATTGCGTATTCGCGTTTTTCGGATTCTGTGGTGAACATATTTTCCGCGTATTTATCCCAGTGACCGGATTTCTCCCATAGACTTCGGTCCATCATAAGCGGGCCTCGAATCTCACCATAACCGTACTCGGTCAACTTTTCTCGCATGAACGCTTCCAACTGCGTGTAGATTGTCCACCCATTGTTGTGCCAAAACACCATACCAGGCGCTTCTTCTTGCCAATGAAACAAATCTAAGGCTTTGCCAATTTTGCGGTGATCGCGCTTCTCGGCTTCTTTAAGTCGGTTTAGGTAGGACTTGAGTTGCTTTTTATCCGGCCACGCAGTGCCGTATATGCGCTGCAACATTTTATTGTTGCTGTCGCCTCGCCAGTATGCTCCCGCGACTTTCATTATTTTAAAGTGATGACAAAACCGCATATTGGGCACATGAGGGCCCCGACACATATCAATGTATTCTTCGTGATGGTATAGACCGGGCTTGTCGTCGTGGTCAATGTTTTCATCGAGTATTTGAATTTTATATGCTTCACCGCGCGATTCGAATGTATCTCTTGCTTCTTGCCAGCTGACGACTTTTTTAATTACGTCATAGTTAGTTTTGGCAAGTTCGCTCATGCGTTTTTCAAGTGCATCTAAGTCCTCTTGCGTAATTGAATGGTCGAGATCGATATCATAATAAAAGCCGTTGTCTATTACCGGCCCAATCGCCATTTTAACATCGGGGAAAAGCTGTTTTATGGCGTGTCCTAACAAGTGCGCGCAGCTATGGCGAATGATCTCAAGCCCTTCGGCATCTCTCGCCGTGATGATTTGTAGTGTTGCGTCCGACGTTATTTCGTCAACCGCATCAGCGAGTTCACCATTTATCTTTCCAGCAATGGTTGCTTTAGCGAGTCCTGGGCCAATGTCTTGCGCAACTTCTAGAATACTTACAGATTTTTCAAACGATCGCTGACTACCGTCGGGGAGTGTAATAATAGGCATAGTTTTCCTTCCAGTGGTGACACCTACCAAGTGCCACTTGATACTTTTTTAGTGTTTTGAACGTATTATTAGAGAATAAAAATACATAATAAAATTTGCGGGCGAATTATAACGACATGACGATCACAAGTGCAATGAGTTATACGACTATTTTTATCCTATCAATTATTAGTTTGTCAGCAACTACCGGTTTAAGCGCATCAGTAAATAAATCCAAACAGATGAAACGCGATCCTATTGTCACCACAAGTAAAAAAGACGACATCTATTTTGTGCATGCAGAGATGGACGTCAACTTCACACCCTCGGAATTTTTAACATTAGTCAATGCATCCGACGAGGACTGCTCTTGGATCGCCAATTGCCGCAAAGTAAACATATTAAGCAAGCAAAACAATGTGCAAATCATTCATACAAAACTAAGTGTTAACTGGCCGTTCAAAGACAGAGATATGGTGGTGCTAACCGTATACAGTCTTAATGAAGAAAGCTTGTCTATCACGCTAAGCGATCAGTCTACGTACACGGATTTTAATAAAGACTATGTGCGTATCACGGATGTTACGGGCGAGTGGAAGATGATTAAAAACGGCCCTGAATATTACTCGTTGAGTTATCGCGGCGCAGCATCGCCCAACGGCGTGATCCCAGACTGGTTTGCTGTCAATTACCTTGCAGATTCTACGAAAAAGACCTTCCTTGCGCTCAACAAGCGATTAGAAAAAACCTCAGAATGAAAACGTGTTTTGTCTTTGTAGCGCTACTTCTATTAGGAGGTTGCTTTCAGCGCTCGGCACTTGAAAATACACTCATCGATATGAACGAACGTCTAGTCAGTTTCACTGGCATAGACAATCCTATCGACATCAATAAGCCTGAGCTTTCGGCGCCCAGTAAACAGACATTCAAGCTCAATGTCGATGAAGTACTTATTAACCTTAGAGAGTTTTATTCACTGGATGAATGCCAGGTGACAAAACTGGTGGCAGAGCGTAACACCGCGTTGGGAAAAACCCAATTACCCTCAGTACGGTTTGCCTATGAAAGAGCCATACTAACCGCATTGCAAAATTGCTCTGATCAAATTGATCCATCGCATCGGATGCAAAACAAACTCAATGAATGGATGGTGACAAAACAAGAAAATTTACCTGTAGTGTATGCGAACCTCATTACGCAGAGCACCGAGTCTTACAATGCCATTAGTTTGCCCTCCGGATACATTCAAGGCAGTAGCGCCGATCATTTTCCGGAATCCAAGCTGGCGATCAATGCACTAGTAAACGCGCCAACCAATGATGCTCTGGACTTGAGTGAATTAGAGAACCATCTAAAAGCACTTGAAAATGCGAGGTTGGTGGCAAACATGTGGCATACGCAGAATTTATTTATTGAAGCCCTACCACAAATCACCCCTTTATTGCAGAAGTATCAAACCGCGAATACATGCGAAACGCGTGCGCAAAGAGATGAACTGAAAATCATGCAAAACATCTTTAAGTTGTTTTTTGCGGACAAAATCCAACCGCTGGCCAGTCAATTAAATAAGTATCACTACCAAATTGGACCACTGCTAAACGAACTTACCAGCATGCCTAGCCTTCCGGATGCTTATATTGCCTATGTCTCTGAGCACAATAATGACAAGCATGCGCAATATCGACAAGTCATGTCTGAACATATCCAAGCGTGGCAAAAAATTTTCAAATTATGTAGTTAAAAGGTGTTTATTAGTGCAATAAGCACCTTATACTTGACATCAATAACCCCACGAATGAAATCTACGACGAGACATTAATGAATTACTCAATTCCCCATCTTGATTATCGCGAATCGGTCAGTGAGCAGGAATGGCAAACGCGTGTCGAGTTAGCCGCTGCTTACCGCTTGATGGTGATGCATGGCTGGGATGACCTCATACACACGCATATTTCAGCGCGCATTCCGGGCACTGAAGATCTACTCATTAATGCGTTTGGACTTACATTTGAAGAGGTCACCGCATCAAACCTGGTGAAAATCGATATAGACGGCAACGTGCTTGATGATCAAACCCCGTTTGAAATTAATCCAGCGGGCTACACTATTCACAGTGCGGTGCACAAAGCGCGCCCAGAGGACCAATGCTGTTTTCACCTGCACCATTCGGATGCTATTGCCGTGGCGAGTTTGGAAAATGGTTTGCAGCCCTACTCTCAATATTCTGCGTTTGCGCTAGCCAGTATGTCCTATCATCAATACGAAGGACTGGCGGTTGAACCAAGCGAAGAGAAACGACTTCAAGAAGATTTAGGCGATGCAAACTTTATGCTACTGCGCAATCATGGCGCACTTACAATGGGACTGACCATTGGCGATGCCTTTATGCACATGTACGATTTGATAACGGCTTGTGAGATACAGGTCAAGATGCAAACCAGCAGCGATATTAAGATTCCCGTCGACCAGCGTATTATTGACGGCATTAAAGCACAGGCATCCGTTGTGCACACGGGCCAAACCGGTGGACAAAAGACATGGCCGGCAATGATGCGACGCGTAAAACGCATATTCCCTAATTTTGACCAATAGTGAATGACATGAAAATTGTACAAGTTGAAATATTTGATATTCATTGCCCTGACAGACCGCCCTGGAATCCTGTTTTTGTTCGATTAACCACAGATGACGGTATCACTGGCGTTGGTGAAGCGGGCCTTGCCTATGACTGGGGACACAGTGCGGCAGCAGCCATGGTGAAAGAAATCGCCGAAGCCGTTTTAATTGGGTTTGACCCCTTTAAAACCGAGCTCCTTTGGTCACAAATGCTACGAGAAAGCTTTTGGGGACTTGGCGGTGGCCCCGTGATTTATTCTGCGATGAGCGCGATTGATACTGCGCTGTGGGATATTAAAGGGAAAGCACTCAATTTACCCGCGTATCAATTATTAGGCGGTAAGACAAACGACAACTTGAGAACCTATGCCAGCCAGCTGCAATTTGACTGGGACAAAGAATGCGTCAAGATGCTCTCTCCTGCCGATTATGCGCGTGCAGCGGAAAAGGCATTAGCAGAGGGCTATGATGCTGTCAAAGTTGACCCGATTGTCTATGACGAGAATGGCAATTCCAGCTTCGATCGAACAAAACTGTTTACGCCGAACCAAATGAAACTTTTTGGCGATCGTCTTTGGGCTATTCGTGATGCTGTAGGTGAGTCTGTTGATATTATTTTTGAAGCGCACTCTTTAATGGGATGCGCTTCTGCTATACAGATGGGTGAAGTGATTGAAGATGTCGGTTGTATGATGTTTGAAGAGCCAGTGAATTACCTCAATTCGGCAGTACATAAAAAGGTTGCGCAAAACGTAAGAGTGCCAATTGCCGGCGGTGAAAGACTCTATCACCGTTGGGATGCCAGGCCGTATTTTGAAGATCAGAGCATCGACGTGTACCAACCCGATGTCGGTTTAAGTGGCGGATTTACAGAGACCAAAAAAGTCTGTGATTATGCTGATGTTTATGACATCCGAATTCAGGCGCACGTCTGCGGCGGCCCCGTCGCAACTGCAGCCGCATTGCAGCTTGAAGCAGCAATCCCCAATTTCTTAATTCACGAACATCACACCTACGCAATCAAAGCATGGAATCGCGAACTGTGTATTCAAGATTACCAACCCGAAAAAGGTATTTTCAAAGTGCCTGATCTGCCAGGGATAGGTATTGAATTAAATGATGCGATAGTGAAAAGGTCACCCAACGTTACGGTGAAATAACGCAGACAACTGAAATACTATAGATGCCAAGCCTCAACAATGGGAGCTTGGTTATTAGGCCAGCGCCAGACAATGCATACAAGCCCAGAGCAACATTGATAGTAGCTACTATCAATGTTGCAATTGGCGCAAGCAACGTCCCATTGGGCGATTAACGCTCTTATGTCGAACATGAAAGATTGGCAACAATAATTGGGTATAGTTCTCAAGCCAAATGCATCCTCAAGCAATGCTGACATATAACTTCCAATACCAAACTGCTGAAGTAACGTTGGTACGCTAAAAATTAGTTCCAAATATAACTCCGAATGTCCGTGGTGTACTTGCTGGCCCATCATTTCTGGCATTAGTAATGAAATCTGCATCAGTAATATTATTTATCCAAACACTCCCATACCAATCCTCAAGCGCGTATCGTACAATCGTATTTGCAACCACATAGCTTTCCTGAAAATCACCCGGCGCATTAAATGCATTTCTAAAACGTCTGCCTTCGTAGTTAACATTAGTGTCCCAGCTTAAATTATCGTTGATAAACCAAGTAAAACCTATATTTGCAGTTAAACGCGGCGCGAATGGGAACTCATTGCCAGAGTAGTCAATCGGGGGATCTCTTAGTGCATTCGCAATATATTCATCGAAGTACGTTCTATTGTAAGCGAAAGAAGCATAGGTTTGCATTTGTCTACTTAAGTTGTAATCAACCTCAAACTCTACTCCAAATTGGGATGCCTCACCGGCATTATCAACGATACCAACGTCACCAAAACCGGGCAGCTCAACCGTTGCGGATATTTGCATGTCTTCCCATTGGGTGTAATAGAGGTTGGTTTGGATACTGATGTTATCTGTCACCTTACGCCAAGCTAACTCTGCCGTATTGGCATACTCTGGCTCAAACTCAGTTCCTCCAGTCACATTAAACTGTATACCGCCAGCTCTATAATCTTGCTTTAGCAATAATGTTAACGTCTGATCTGTATCAATTGTGTAAGTTGCTGACAAACTTGGTAAGAGCGCTGTGTAGTCGGTATCCCCCGGTGGGTTAGGTTGTAAAGGTCCTGGTAAATCACCAATGGGCGTCTGAATGGTATTGTCTAACTCAGCCGAAAGCTCCTGTTCTTCATAGTCATATCGCAAGCCTCCGCGAACTGAAAACTTGTCCGATAATAGACGTTCATATTCTCCAAAAATAGCGGCGTTGGTGCGCTCTGCCTCATTGTTACCGTTAATTATTAATGTCGCACCAGGAAATATAAATGAGAAATCCTGGTTTGCAGCAAGTGTACTCGGTGCATCCTCTTTTTGCATGTACACACCCAGAATATAGTTCTGCGTATCATCCTCGTATGTTAGTTTCACTTCTGCTGTATTGCGTGTTGTTTCACCAACTGAACGAAGGTCACTTAATTGAGCGGGTGACCCATCTCGGTCAAAAAAGGTGTCAGATTCACTTTGCAAATGACTAACGGTCGCGGATAGCGCGTACTGTTCATTAATAACCCAATTAAGATTTTGTGCGATTGACCTCACCTCATTATTAAAAAACTCATCAACGTTTGAATTTCTTATTCTTTCAGAAATCTCTGGTACACCTGGATATGCAAGGTTTTGTTCAGGGTTAACAAGTGCCGAATAGCCTTTAGATGAATCGGTAAAATTAACCGTTGTTATGGCATTGAGGGTGCCTGCATCGTTGCGATATCGTAATTTTACTCGCGCTTGATCAAGCCTTTGCTCATCATTGTCCTCGTTTCGGAATTCATTAAAAACATAGCCATCAAAGTCATCAATAGTGGCTACCGCACGAAATGCCCAGTTATCATTGATAGGTTGGTTGCCCATTACGTTAAAACTATACCCTGCGGAATTGTGGGTATTATTATATTTTGCTCCGAATTGAATCTGCGCTTCACGCTCAAAACTTGGGTCATTAGTGGAAATTTCTATTGCGCCCGCTATAGATGCTGCACCGCGGCTGGTCGATTGACCGCCTCGAAAAACCTCCACTTGTTTCGTATCAAAAAGATTACTAAGAGAAGTTGATATTGTTTCCGCTGTTTGGCGGACGCCATCCACCTCAAATGTAATGGTATCGCCGAAGTCGGCAGAACCGCTGATACCTTGGATTGGCACGCCTCTGATGGATATACCAAAATTATCGCCCTGACTACTAAAACCAGGGGTGCGCATAATGACGTCGTCAAAGCTATTAATATTTCGCTGCAATAAATCAGCATCTGTGATTACGGCCACACTATTACCGGTTTCTAGAATACTTCTCTCCTGAAGCTCTCCCGTTACTACTATCGCTGATAATACCAGCGGTGTTTCGCTTTCAGTTTGTGTTTTTGTGGATGCTTCAATCACAACCGTTTGCGGTGTGGTAAAGCGATATTCAAGTCCGGAATCTTCAAGCAGTGTCTGTAATGCTGCCTCTGCAGTCATATTGCCATTAACGCCTAATGAATTTATTCCTTTTAGCTCTTCTGACTTAAAAGCAATTTGGACGTTGGTTTGTTCTCTGAAGGATGTTAACGCCGATGATAAAGCCTGTTTTTGAATATTAATTTCGTATGTTTCAGCTTTTTGCGCCAACACTCCCTGCGACAATGTGTTCAACAGAAGTAAGATGAAAAACAATAAAACGTGGCCATTCCCATAAGATTTAGTGAGTGCTCTTTCCCCTACAGTGCCTTTTCCCGGGTGTCCGTTCTGCTTTACTTTAGCAACAAGAAATTTCGATTTAAAAAGCATGATGCATCAGTTCCCAAATATAGATTGTTATTGTCATATGCGTAAGAGAATGCAGTTATGCAAATATTAATCATTCGCGTTTTCTGCTTCTCTGGTTATACGACGGATGGAAAGCTGACTTGATTACCTTTGATGCAAGAATTTATGAAAAATAATTGTTATTACTTAATCGAACCACGTTGTTTTTATTCGTGTACAATTCGAAGATACGGTGTGATATTGCTGACGGTCAAATTATGCGTTGCGGCGATAGCAACTAGCGCTGTTTCGGGAGAGTTAACGTCAAATGCCCCGCCAACCAAGTCAAAATGAGCTGAATCTGCCATCAAAAGCGTTTTACCTGGATGATAACGATCTAATTCTGCAATGGCTTCTTTGATTGATAAATTATTAATTTCGATTACGCCGCCCTTCCAACGCATTGCCTTTGTAACATTCACAGCAGTGAGCGACGAAGGAGATTGGCCATTCACATACTGACTCTTGTATCCTGACTCTATCAGCACCTGATCCCTCATTTCATCAGACGAATATGGAGAGGTCAGTTTTACAATGCCCTCCGTTACCAGGACTTGATATGAATTATCATTGTCAGAAATATGGTTGCTAATAATAAATGCAGTGCCAACGGCTTCGATTACTCCTTGTCCGGCATAAAC
>JBCDMA010000159.1:0-9015 GCA_038744645.1 Pseudomonadota bacterium
CCTTTCTCTTCCGGGATATTCAGCATGATAGGAACGCCCGTGTATAGTAGGTACACTGAATACGTTAGACCCGCCAAAAATACTAGCATTAGGAACCATAATTCGGGTAAGAATGCGCCGAATCCAGCCATGAAAAGCGGTGTTGCGGTGTAAGCCGCAAGCTCTAATGCTTGCGTGAATGTAGGCTTAGCATCGAAAGACTTGCCGATTTCGACCATTAACACAGCCAGTGCAATGACCCCGAAAACCAAGCCGCAATACATCGCAACTGCCATCGCCGCTGCACTTTGGTTTGTTAGAAAAAGAGTCTCGGCTGTTGGACCTGCGCCTATGTCCCAACCAATTATTGTTGATGCAACATATGCCATTCCCGCTGGGATAAGGGAAATGACGAGAATATGACTTAATGCATATATGTAGCTCTCACGCTGTTCGCCAACGCTTTTCCATTCTTGTTTTGGCTGGGTGTAGAACCCGAATAAATGATTCAATATCACAGAATTGCTCCTAATAAGCTTTCGCACAAAATTCACCTGGCTTAGCTCTCCTACAATGAGCAATACCAAGTAGTCCATCGACACACTCACATCTGCGTCAAGATTAAATATAAGTTATTAACAGTGGATTAACAAGAATTAATCAGTTTATTACGATTTTTTAATAAGGCAAAAGTTGCGTAAGCATGGAAATCAGCTCGCGAGCGTTGTGGTTGGGACAAGCGCGGTAATTGTCAGTTCTAAAACTAACAATCTAGCGCGTACGTGTTATGGGAGGCTTGGGATTGCTGAGGGACGAATAGCCCGCTATGAAATTTAAAATCAGTGTCGGGAGAAAGAATGAGATTAGCTTCTATTTCGCCAAAAAAGGCAATTCTTTCAGCAATATCAAAACCGGCAATTTGTTCAGCTATTTGTTCAGCGAGAGCGAGATAATCTTGATAATGACGCGCCTCGGAGCGCAATAGCGAAAGGTAGAAGTTACCAACACGCGTATCCATGTTTGGTGCCAGTTTTGCAAAGCGTTCGCAGGAGCGTGCTTCAATGTATGCACCGCAAATCAGCTTGTCTATCAACGTATGTGGTTCGTGATTGGTGACATGTTTCAACAACCCTGCGGCGTATCGACTCGAACTGATATTCTCAAAGGCGATGTCATATTCATTTAAGATTTCTAACACTTGGCAAAAGTGGTGTAGCTCTTCTTTTATCAGTATTACCATCTTATCGATGAGTTCTTTGCTATAAGGTGCGCCAGTTTTGGGAAACATCGATTTTGAAAGCGTGTTCTGGTTTACCAATTCTCGTCCGTCGCCCTGTTTGCGATAGGCAAAATCTTCAAATGGTCTAAGCCACGCGAGTAGGGCGCGGGCGCTTTCCTTATCTACTGCATACTTGCGAATTAAAAACATCGCACTTTGCCCCGCCTTTAGCTCGCAAAAAAGGTGGTCTAACAAAATGGTTTTGAGGTTATCCGGTTTACTCGCTTCCGCAACCCATTCATCAGGCGTTTCACATTGAAGGAAACCAAGAATCGGTGTCAGTAACTTATTGTAATTCATTGATTTGGTGCCTAATGTCTGTATCTAGCGTTTGCCTGATGATATTACCATTTCTACAAGGTGAACCCCAGCAATAGACGCATGCTGTTAAATAATGGCGTTAACTGGAGAATTTTCTGACTTCTAACGAGAATTCATCTTTTGATGCGATCAAGACAGAACCCTGGGTGTACCAATCCCCGAGTACAATGCGCTTGACCTTGTTGTCATCAATTTCGAATTCGTGGATATTTGGACGATGCGTATGTCCATGGATAAACAGGTTTACCTGATTATTTTTCATGATTCTATCCACTTCACTTTTTGTGACATCCATAATACTTTTCGTCAGGTATCCCTTATTTTTGCGACTTTTTTCTCTGCCGCGTTGTGCCAAATTTCTTCTAAAACTTAACGGCGTCGATGACATTAAGCGAGGCCACCACCATCCCCGCGATTTTTTTCTAAACTTCATATATTCGATATCGCGAGTACAAAGTTCATCACCATGACTTATCAGCACGCGCTTGCCATAGAGATCAATAATGGATTGTTCTTTTAATATTGTAAAACCCGCTTCAGCGGCGAATGCTTCACCAATGGCAAAATCCCTATTTCCATGGATAAAAAACGTGGGAATGGTATCGCTAACGCGGCGAATAATAGCGGCGATTCGTTGATTAAACGGTGATCTGTCATCGTCGCCAATCCAATATTCAAACAAATCACCAAGGATGTACAAAGCATCCGCAGTAAACGCTTCATTTGCCATGAAGCGCTCAAAACAATCTGTTATTTCAGGGTTTGCTTCACTTAGGTGAAGGTCTGAAATGAAGTAAGTACACGGAGTCAAATGCGGTTGTTCACAAACGATTATATGATCAATTTATTGTATTTTTCGCTTGTATTACGCGTTGTCGAGTGTGACTTTTTCGATGATGACTGCTTCAGTGGGAACGTCCTGATGAAACCCATGGTTGCCTGTTCTGACCATTTTGATTTTTTCGACGACATCCATACCTTCGACGACCTCACCAAAAACACAGTATCCATAGCCTTGCGCATTTGCTGCTTTAAAATCCAAAAAGCTGTTTTCAGCGACATTAATAAAAAACTGTGCCGTTGCAGAATGGGGATCATTCGTTCTCGCCATCGCAATGGTACCCACTTTATTGCTTAGGTCATTGTCAGCTTCGTTGTCGATGGGTGCTTTGGTGCCTTTTTGTTCCATATCAGTAGTAAAACCGCCACCTTGGATCATGAAGTTTGAAATGACGCGGTGAAAAACTGTGCCGTCATAGAAACCCTCTTCCACATATTCCAAAAAGTTTTTAACTGTTTTTGGCGCTTTATCTTCAAACAAACTGATTTTAATGTCACCGTGATTTGTCTTTAATAATACCATCGATATTCTCCCTGTTTATTTGCGGTTTCGATCAATCGATGGAGGACTACAGATTAACACCTTTGTTGCGTACTTTTGATGCGTAATAAGGTCTGTTATCGATTGATTAATAATGTATATTTTTAGCTACCGTGCTTGCGATTATAGCACCTGTATATGTTACCATTACGCGAATTTTGTACATTCTGATTATCTAACATATGTCGCATTTAGAGATATACAATACCCTTACTAAACACAAACAACGATTCCAACCCATTTCGCCGAATAAGGTCGGTCTTTATGTGTGTGGTATTACTGTATATGACCTATGTCACATGGGACATGCGCGAACCTATTTAAGCTTTGATATTATTGTTCGTTACCTTAGGCATAAGGGTTACGATGTGACCTATGTAAGAAACATTACCGATGTTGACGATAAAATTATTAAACGCGCTGCGGAAAACGGCGAGACGCCAGAGCAGTTGACCGAACGAAACATTGTCGAAATGCATAAAGACTTTGAGGCGTTAAACTTATTACCTGCTGATCTAGAGCCGAAAGTCACAGAAAATATGCAGGAAATTATCGACCTTGTTCAGCGCTTAATTGATAAAGGCTATGCCTATCAGGCAGACAGCGGTGATGTGTTGTTTGCCGTCGACAAGTTTAAGGATTATGGAAAACTCAGTCGCCAGGATCTAGCGCAATTGCAGGCAGGGATCCGCGTGGAGCTATCCGAAGATAAAGTATCTCCGCTTGATTTTGTGCTGTGGAAGTCGGCCAAGCCGGGTGAATTATCATGGTCATCGCCATTTGGCGAGGGCAGGCCAGGTTGGCACATCGAATGTTCTGCGATGAACAATAAACACCTTGGCGCTCACTTTGATATTCATGGTGGCGGTTCAGACTTGACTTTTCCTCATCACGAGAATGAAATCGCGCAGTCGTGCTGTGCCTTTGACACGCCGTACGTGAACACGTGGATGCACACGGGGATGGTCCAAGTTGACAATGAAAAAATGTCCAAGTCACTTGGGAATTTCTTTACGCTAAGAGATGTCCTTGAGAGGCACGATGCGGAAACGCTGCGGTTTTTCCTGATGAGCGCGCATTACAGAAGTCAGTTGAGCTATTCTCAAGACAACATAAATCAAGCGCGCGCCAGTTTAGAGCGTCTATACCTAGCGCTGAGAGATGCAGTTGTCCCATCCTCTGGAGATTTAAGTTACGGTGGTTATCTTGAGCGTTTTGAAGTCGCGATGGACGATGACTTTAATATGCCTATTGCCTTCTCAGTGTTGTTTGATTGTGCTAAAGCGATAAACAAACAGCGCGGCGATCAGGATGAAGCCGGGAAGTTGGCCTATGTTTTAAAAAGCCTCGGCGGCATATTGGGCATTCTACAGACGGATCCGAATCACTACCTGCAGTCAAAAAATGATGGAGACGATAGTTTTTCAGGGAAAGTTGAGGCGCTGATTGATAAACGCAATCTCGCGAGAAGCGGTAAAGATTGGGTCGCTGCGGATGCCGCAAGAGATGAGCTAACAGCGCTTGGCGTCGTGCTTGAAGATGGTCCATCAGGCACCACTTGGCGAAAGCTATAGCGCGGTTACGTTAACGTTCAATTTCAAGCGCTGACCGGGTTGCAGGTATTTTTTCCCCTGCAGATTATTCCAGTTGATTATTTGGCGAACGCTGACATTGAATTTGTCTGCAATGCGAGATAACGAATCGCCACGTCTGACGCGATAATTGACGCGCCTCTGTGTCATGTTGTCAATTGCGTTTGGTTGATACACTGTCAATTCAGTGCCAATTTTCAATGTCTGTTTAGATGAAATTGAATTCCAACTGGACAAATCTTTGACAGATACGCGATATTCTTTTGCTATATCCCAAAGAGTATCACCTGAACGCACTACATGTTTGCCAGCAGACGTCTGGTTCTTGCTCTGCATGAAACTAAGATTTCTTGCAATAATCTGCGACATGCCTTCGTCTTTTACAGCGCCTGCGGGGATTAACAAATGCTTACCAGCAATGATCCTAGAGTCATCGAGGTCATTCAACGTTTTAATTACTTCTACAGAGGTTGCGTATTTGTTGGCAATGCCGCCGAGGTTGTCGCCGCGGCGGATTTTATGTCGTCGCCAGGTGACGAGTGTGTCTTGAGATGCATTCTCAAGTGATGATTCAAAGTCGGAAACCGACCTTATTGGAAGCACTATTTCCACTTTCTGATCAGGCGGCGTCGCCCAGCGATTAAATCCTGGGTTCAATGCACGGAATTCTTTGACCGATACGCCGGCAAACTCCGCCGCTTTGTTAAGTTCAATTTGCCGATTAGTGTCAACGACATGAATAACCGGTAAGTTTTCAATTTTAGGCCATTTAAAATTGTAGTTATCGGCGTTTTTTAGCATGTCTGCTAATGCCAGCAACTTCGGCACATATGCTCTTGTTTCTTTGGGTAAATCAAGTGACCAAAAATCCGTAGGTTTATTTTTCGCTTTATTTCTTCTAATCGCTCTTTTGACTCGGCCTTCACCACTGTTATACGCCGCCAACGCGTGAAGCCAATTGCCGTCAAAAAAATCGTGCAGGTATTCTAAGTATTTGATTGCACCCTGTGTCGAACGAATGACATCTCGTCTTCCGTCATACCACCAGTTCTGTGGCATGCCAAAGCGCTTGCCTGTTTCTGGGATAAACTGCCACATGCCTGCCGCGCGCCCGTGTGAATAAGCAAAAGGATCAAACGCGCTTTCTACGATGGGTAAAAGTGCAATATCAATTGGGATGTTGTTTTGTTCTAACTCTTCAACAATGTAATACAAGAAAGGTGATGCGCGATTGGATACCCGTCTCATGTATGTCGGGTGTTTCAAATACCAGTTTTTTTGTGCCACAACCCGTGGGTGGTTCTTCGGTGATTCAAACTCAAGGTTGTTCGCGATATAGGCCCATAAATCGGTTTCAACCGGAGTATCTTCTTCGGCTGGCAGCGTCTTATCGACAGGGAGGTCCGGCACAATTTCATCAGTGATTGGATGGACAACTTCTATTGTTCCTTCGCTTACATTGGAGTTTGTATTGGCACTCGTGCCTTCCAAGTCGCAATTGCAGGCTACCTGATCGTCGTTTGTTATTTGCGCCTCAATGATTATCTCTTCAGAAGTTGTACCTTCCGAAGTTTGAGCATCGACGATAGGTGTCTGTTGGCAGGCGGTGAGTAATGTACCAGCAAGGAGAAGAAAGAGATGATTGACTTTAAATACGGCGATATTCATATTGATAATACTTTCTTTGAGTTTTTATTTCACTAAAACGTGTCTTTAGCCAATCGGCATGCAGCGAATACGGTGTCGGCTGCATGGTCCGAAAGGTCGAGTTTGCCCTTAAGTGTTGCAACAAAGCTTTCATCATCACAGCGCAAAAATGGATTGATGCGCTTTTGGGTTTTAATGTCCGTTGGCAGTGTAGGAAGAAAACTGTTCCGTTGTCCAGCCGCCCAAGCACGGTAATCGCTCAATTCAGCATTGTCGCTATCAATATGCAAAGCGAAGGCCAAATTTGCTAGCGTGTATTCGTGTGTACAAAAGACTTTTGTTTCGTCATTCAGCTGTTTCAGTTTGCGCAAGCTATTCCAATACATCTTCGGTTCACCTTCAAACATCCTGCCACATCCAGCTGAGAAAAGGGTATCGCCGCAAAATACCCATGTATGATTAAAATACGCAATATGATCCAAGGTGTGTCCTGGGACTTCCATCACTTCTAATAACAGTTGCTCATCGAAAAGAGAGACTTGATCGCCTTCTTTGACATGCGTCTTGATACCGGCAATGCGTTTGTTGTGTGGACCAAAAACTCGGACATCTGGATACATCGAAATGAGTTGAACGACACCACCTGTGTGATCGTGATGGTGGTGAGTAATCAAAATATCCGTAAGGGTTAAATCGTGTGCATTTAGAAAAGAGCGTACTTCGCTGGCATCACCAGGGTCGACGACAACGCAGCGGTTTTTGTCATAAATCGCCCAGATATAATTATCCACGAACGCAGGTATCGGGTGTATTTTGAGCATATGCGCACAATTATTATTTTATATTTGGTTTAGTTTACATTATATTTCATAAAAAGGTTGTTCGGACAGCGACTTGTTTACCAAAGAAGCAAAACGAAAAATCACGCCGGCATACCCTGATTCTTGGAGTAAGTTGAGTCAAGGAAACCGCGTTAAAAAAGAGCTAGAGCTCGTATTGGCGCCCATCGTAGAGCGCATGTTTGGCTATTATCTTGCCAAACTCGGCAGTCTCTCGAGTCAACTAGATTTGCCCTCCTGTCCAATCAAACACAAATTGAACATTTCAGAGCACCATGACAGTCATTTACATCTTTGCGGCAAGTCCTCTGAACTTCCTCTGCAAAGCAATAGCGTGGACGCTTTTGTTGTTCTAGCAGAGTTGGATTTTGCAAGTGACCCACATCAGGTAGTAAGGGAAATAAATCGCACCATTACCGCTGATGGAAAAGTCGTAATTGCTGGTTTTAATCCGTTTTCTCTGGCGGGTATCTTAAAATACTTGCCCATTAATAAAGGGAACATGCTGCATCAAGGACGGTTTTTTACGGCAGGACGCATTAAAGACTGGCTGCAGTTAATGGATTTTGAAATAGTGCAACACGAGCACCTCGTTTATTCGTCTCTGTTCGCGGATGACGGGATATTCAAAAGCAGCCCACGCATGCGCGCGACAAATAGAAAGCTTGTTCGGTGGTATCGCTCCTATTTGCCATGGTTTGCCTGCATGTATGTGATTGTGGCCAAGAAATCAACGATCCCAATGTCAACCGCAAAACCCATATGGCAAATACATCCAACCTTTAAGCCACGCCCGGCAACTGCTGCATTACGCGGGCGAAATAATCAAGCCAGACAAAAGTAATTTGCACACACGATTAATTAGTCCTGTGTGATTGCGTCCTCTGGTATGGGCCCTTTATTTTACGCGCATACCTGGCGTAGCGCCTTCATCTGGTGATAACAAATACAGCTCACTACCACCTGGTCCCGCTGCAAGCACCATGCCTTCTGAAACCCCAAAACGCATTTTTCTTGGGGCGAGATTTGCCACCATGACCGTGTGCTTCCCAATGAGCTGCTCGGGAGAAAAGGCACTTTTTATACCGGCAAAGACTTGACGCGTTTCACCGCCGCCAATATCAAGCTCAAGTCGCAGCAACTTGTCTGCTTTTTCAACGTGTTCTGCGTTGACTATTTTAGCTACGCGAAGATCAACCTTGCTAAAGTCATCAAAAGATATGGTTGGACTGATTGGCTCAATGTTGCTTTCTTTAGATCCGTCTTCTACACCATCAGCACCATTAGTGTCCGATGACAGCGTTTGCGAAGCATTCGAGCTATTATTCGGTGCTTTTTGCAACGAGTCTTTGCTGGCTTCAATAAGCGCCTCAACCTTGTCGTTGTCTACACGCTGCATGAGTGCTTTAAATTTATTAATTTTGTGATTGCGTTTTACGTCGCCAAGTGTGTCCCAACTGAAGCTATCATTCAAAAACTGCTGGATATTGACTGACGTCTTTGGCAGCACAGGAGACAGGTATATCGCCAGCGTTCTAAACAAGTGAATACCCATTGAACATACATTATGGGTTAATGCCTGTTTATCAGGATCCTTGACCGTGACCCAAGGTGCTTGCGCGTCTATATATTGATTGGCCTTATCTGCAAGGCTCATGATTTCACGGATGGCCTTGTTGTACTGACGCTTTTCATATAGCGTTGCTATGAGCGTTTGTTTTTCGACGAACTCATCGAGAAGCGTTTGATTTTCAATGGTGTTAGACAGCGTGCCTTCAAACTTTTTGGTGATAAATCCCGCGCAGCGAGAAGCAATGTTGACAAATTTGCCAATTAAATCTGAGTTTACTTTTTGTACAAAGTCGTCGAAATTGAGATCGATATCGGCTACAGAATCATTGAGTTTGCTGGCAAAATAGTATCGCAGGTATTCTGGATTAAGGTGCTCCGAATAGGTACTTGCTTTAATGAAGGTAC
>JBCDMA010000160.1:0-8992 GCA_038744645.1 Pseudomonadota bacterium
GTCAGCGATTGTGCTGGTGATAATAGTGATCATTGCCGCGCTTGGTCCGCGTTCTGCCATTTTGGTCGGTCTAGCTATTCCGGGCTCATTCTTAGCAGCGATTTTACTATTGCAGATATTGGGCTACACAATGAACATCGTTGTGTTGTTTAGCCTTATTTTGGTAGTGGGTATGTTGGTTGACGGTGCGATTGTTATTACCGAGTTGGCTGAACGCTATCGACAAGACGGCGAAACAGCAAAACGCGCATTTCTAAGAGCCTCTCAACGAATGGCATGGCCTGTGACAGCATCCACCATAACCACTCTGGCTGTCTTTATGCCGTTGCTTTTCTGGCCAGGTATGGTCGGTGAATTTATGAAATTTATGCCGATCACTGTGATCATTACTTTAACTGCTTCACTATCCATGGCCTTGGTCTTTATTCCAGTATTGGGAGGATATCTCACGGGTGGAAAATCGTCTTCGGTAGAAAAGCAGAGCGAAAAAGCCGCTTCTCGCTGGTCAAAAGCGTATATGAAGTTACTCTCTATCAGCCTGCGGCGCCCGGGTATTACCTTGTTAATTTCCATCGGCTTTATGGTGGCTAGCTACGTACTTTATGTCTTAAATGGCAAAGGCGTGGAATTTTTCCCCGACGTTGAGCCTACTATAGCTCAGGTCCAAATCAAAGCTCGCGGTGATCTTTCAATACTAGAAAAAGATGAGATCGTGCGTCGGGTAGAAAGTCGTATTCTCGACATGGATGAGCTCAAAGCCATCTACGCTCGTTCATTTAATTCTACGCGAGGCACAGAGCTAGCAGAAGATGTGGTGGGTGTAATCCAATTGGAACTTCACGATTGGGACAAGCGTCGCCTGGCGGCAGAAATTATCGACGAAATTCGCTCTCGAACTATCGACATCCCCGGGGTATTACTGGAAGTTCGCAAAGCAGAGAATGGCCCTTCGGCGGGAAAACCGATACAGCTGGAATTTTCAGCTAACGATTTTAATGTCATTTTTCCTGCCGTTGAACAGGTGATTGCTGAAATGGATAAATTAGGCGGCTTTATTGACATTGAAGATGACCGTCCTTTACCCGGTATTGAATGGCGTTTAATGGTCAACCGAGAATTGGCTGCTCGCTTTGGAGCTGATGTTAGCACCTTGGGCAATGCTGTGCAGATGATCACCAATGGCATCAAGGTCACGGAATATCGCCCTGATGATGAAGACGAAGAAGTTGATATTCGAGTGCGTTTTCCTATGGGTTCTAGAAATCTGGCTCAACTTGATCAATTACGCGTTTCTACAAGCGATGGAATGGTGCCCATTAGTCACTTCGTCAGCATTGTACCAGCGCAGAAGAGTGGCGTTTTAAATCGCGTAGACGGACATCGTGTAATTACCCTTCAAGCTGATGTTGAAGAAGGCATGCTAGCCAATGACCAATTGGCAAAGCTGCAACAAGCGATCTCAAAGTTATCTTGGGATCCTAATGTGACTATAGCGTTTAAAGGCGAGGATGAAGACCAGCAAGAGGCCATGGTGTTTCTTTCGATGGCCTTTTTAGTGGCCATTTTTCTTATGGGGTTGGTTTTGGTCACCCAGTTCAATAGCATCTATCAGGCACTGATAGTGTTATCGGCTATTATTTTTTCAACCGGTGGTGTACTGATTGGACTATTAGTCACTGCACAGCCCTTTGGCATTGTGATGGTTGGATTAGGGATTATTGCTTTAGCGGGTATCGTGGTTAACAACAATATTGTGCTTATCGATACTTACAATCGCTTAATTGAAGAGGGATTGACCGCCTATAATGCCGCCTTGGAAACCGGTCGAATCCGTCTTCGACCTGTCTTTTTGACCGCATTTACGACAGTGTTGGGTCTAATCCCTATGGTGTTGTCGATGAACATTGACCTGATCAATCGCGAAATCAGTTTTGGTGCGCCGTCTACTCAGTGGTGGACGCAACTGGCCAGTGCAATCGCGGGTGGCTTATCGTTTGCGACAGTACTAACGCTTGTGCTCACGCCGTGCTTACTCGTAATTGGTGACAATACTAGTCGCTTTATTCGTGACCGATTGGAGTGGTTGAAACTAAGGACACAGCAACAGACGTAAATCCAATCAAACTCGCTTTAGACGACAGCTAGCGTTCGACTTTTTGCCTTAAGCGCTTTTTCTGCTGCCTTAAACGGCAAACCCAATGCCTTGTCCATCACATCTGCAACGGCTTTGTAAGTAATAAATCCATTGTGGACATTGAGTCCATTCAACAAATGTACGTCATCCATCAACGCTGCATGCATTCCTTTGTTGGCAATGGCCAATGTGAATGGCAGTGTTGCATTGTTAAGCGCCATCGTAGACGTACGAGCGACACCACCTGGCATATTCGCTACGCAATAGTGCACTACGTTATCAATCATATAAACAGGATCTTGATGGGTAGTCGGTTTGGATGTTTCAAAACATCCACCTTGATCAATCGCGACATCAACAACAACCGCGCCCTTTTTCATCTTCGAGATATGTTCGCGTGTAATGAGCTTGGGTGCTGCGGCACCTGGGATTAACACTGCGCCTATCAGTAAGTCAGTTTGTATCGCGTATCTTTCAATCGCATCGTCGGTGCTGTACACGGTGTTGATTTTGCCGCCAAAAATGTCATCCAGCTGACGCAGTCGAGTCAATGAACGATCGAGGATAGTAACATTCGCACCCAAACCCAGTGCCATTTTTGCCGCGTGACTCCCAACGACACCACCACCAATAATTAGCACGTTACCCGGTTCAACGCCTGGTACGCCGCCTAACAAAGTACCGCTGCCTCCGTGCGCTTTCTCTAGAAAATACGCACCTGCTTGCACCGACATGCGGCCTGCGACTTCTGACATGGGCGCAAGGAGGGGTAACGAACCTGTTGCATCAGTCACAGTCTCATAAGCGATACAAGAAGCACCTGACTCAACGAGTAACGTCGTTTGTCGAGGGTCCGGGGCGAGATGTAGATAAGTGAAAATAATTTGTCCAGAGCGAAGCATTTTGCACTCATTGGGTTGTGGCTCTTTGACCTTGACTATCATGTTCGCCTGCGCAAATACATCTTCAGCCGCAGAGACGATAGTTGTTCCTACGGATAAATACATGTCATCAGCAAAACCAATCTCTTCTCCTGCACCTTGCTGGACAATAACGCTATGGCCATTTTTGATGATTTCTTTCGCCGCTGCCGGAGTTAGTCCGACTCTGTATTCGTGATTTTTTATTTCTTTAGGTACACCAATGATCATGGGCTTTCTCCACACCAGATAATCTGCGTAGTGTACGTCAACAATCGAAAACGTTTGTTTTGAAATTACGTAAACGAAGGCATATTATACTGAGTAATAAAGTATTTACGGAATAAAATATTGCTATCAAAGACATCAAAACAACTTGACAGAATTGACCGCAAAATTCTTTCTGTTTTGCAACAAAACGGACGTATCTCAAATGTAGAGCTGTCGGAGCGCGTGGGATTATCGCCTAGCCCTTGTTTAGAGAGGGTTAAGCGGCTGGAAGAGCAAGGATATATATTAGGATATTATGCAAAACTCAACCCCGAGAAATTGGGTGCAGCTATGCTGGTGTATGTTGAAATAACTTTAGTGAAGACATCTGTCGACATATTCTCAGAATTTTCCGCTGCAGTGAGCGACAATGATGATATTCAAGAGTGTCATCTAGTGTCAGGTGACTTCGATTTTTTGCTAAAAGCGAGAGTTGCCGATATTTCAAAATACCGCAAGTTGCTTGGGGATACGCTATTGCGTTTACCGGGCGTAAGCGAATCAAGGACCTATATTGTGATGGAAGAGGTAAAGGACAGTAATAAGCTCAAAGTCTTTTAAGGTGGGCAATTGCACGCATGGTTACTCACGGCTGCCACTAATGACCTTTTTGAGCTCAGACGAAAAGGTCGTTAAGAAATCATCCATATCAGGCGCCCATTGAAAGTGCCTTAAGTTTATTCTGCCTTGTTTTACAATAACCGCCTCATTTTGTAGGCGTTCACATTGTTCGGTGAATTGTATCGTTTCAGCTGCAAAGGCAACGCGGCCATCCGCGCGAATGATCCTATGCCATGGCGTGTCTGAAGACGCCAATATGCATCCTAGCGCTTTACCTACCATGCGTGCTCTTCCTGGTAAATCTGCCATAAACGCCACTTGAGAATAGGTCGCTACATTACCTGCCGGTACCATGCGGGTGATCGCGATGAAACGTTGATATTTTTGTTTAGTTGAAAGATCAGATGTGTGGACGAGCATAATTTCAAAAAATTAGTCGGTCGATGTGTCTAGTTTAGAGGCATCAAAGTAAACTTGGAAGAAACAATACCAGCGCCGGCAAGTAAGTGATGACCATAAGTGCCAATAGCAGCGCAAGGATAAACGGCCAAACTTCATGGATAAATTGCCCAAGCGGCACCTTGGCCACAGAGCATGTCGTGAACATCATTGAACCAAACGGCGGTGTGATGCCCCCAATCATAATGTTCACTATCATTATCATGCCGAAGTGAACCGGATCTATACCGAGTGCTACCGCCACCGGCACTAGCAGTGGAGCAAGAATTATCAGCGCCGCGCCGCCTTCCAACATCATGCCTATGACGAGCAGAAAAACATTGATAAGCGCTAGCATCACATATTTGTTTGACGTGAATTCTAGCAGAACTGCAGTAAGATCTTGCGGGATCCGCTCCCAGGTCAAATAGTAGCCAAACACACTAGCGGCAACGATGATCAAGACCACGGTGCCCGTGCCGTAAATAGTTTCTAATAAAACGGGTTTCAAATGACTGAGGTTTAATTCTCGATAGATAAACACGCCAATACCAATGGACGCCAGTACTGCCATTGCGCCCGCTTCAGTCGGTGTAAAAAGGCCAAAGCGCAGACCAAGTATGATGCCCAGCGGAAGTAATAGAGACCAGATTGAATCTATGAATTGACGACAGATTTCACGCGCCGTAGCTTTATTCTCCCGTGACGGTGGGTATTTTCGTCTTCGAGATATGACAGTCACCGTGATCATCAATGCTACCGCCATGATTAGCCCTGGAACGTATCCGGCAATAAAGAGTTCAGCAATCGATACTTGTGCAATGAGTGCATAAATGATCATGACAATCCCCGGGGGGATAACCGGTGAAATTGCAGATGAAGATGCGGTAATGGCTGCTGAAAAAGCGCGGTGATATCCCTTTTTTTCCATCTGAGGGATAAGGACCTTGCTTTGCATCGCAGCATCAGCGTTGGCAGAGCCTGAAATCCCACCCATAAAGGTACTTAAGACAACATTCACCTGTGCTAATCCGCCCGTTAGATGTCCCGTAAGCACCTCTGCCATTTGCATCAGCCTTTTGCTGATCCCAGAGTAATTCATGACAGAGCCAGCCATTACAAAAAATGGGATAGCCAGCAGGGGAAAAGAGGCAGCCGCACTTACAAATCGCTGTAATACCAGATCAGGTGGCATCCCTGCGTCAAAAAAGGTGAAATAAAACAGCGCAGCACCCAAAAGGGCATAAGCGATAGGAATACCAGCAAAATACAGTACAAAGAGCAGCAAAATGGGCAGGTAAATCATGAATTACGCTCGTGGCGCTGCGCGATGTTTCTATGCATTTGCACATCCCGATAGATAAATCGAAGCGTATAAAACGTGATGAGTCCGAAGCCGACAATGAGTGCTGAATTGACAACAGATGAACTTATGCCCAAAACCGCTGTGGGTTTTTGCCAAGCGATACGGGTAAAAATAATCGCCATCACAAAGATATAACCATTAATTGCAAGCAAGAGAAGGCCTGTCAGCGCTTTGAAAAGGTATTTAACATGCTCAGGTGCGCGCGCGACAAAATAATCTATGCCCATATCCATTTTGTTCTTGTAGGTTGCGCTTGCGCCTAAAAACACACACCAGACAAAACAGATAGTCGCGACTTCCTCCCCCCACGAAATAGTGAAGTTAAAGAGATACCGCAAAAATACGTTGATGATGACTAGCAATATCATCAAAACCAGCGCCGTCCCACACACAATTTCATCGATGTTGTTGAAGAACTTCTTAAGACCATTCATCGGGCATCTGCCGTCGCGCGGATCTTTTTTAATTCGACCTGAATTTGTTCGTACATATCGAGCGTGACGCCGGGCAAAACACCGTCATAGAGTCCAATGGTTCTCGCTTCAAACGCTTCTCTGTCAATCTCATTAAACATGACGCCGTTGGCTTCAAGCGTGCTGATCACTTCGGCGTGCTCTGCTTTTAATTTGTTTATCATTTGTTCTGCTTCTTCAACGAATGCTGTTTCAATGATTTGTTGGTATTGAACAGGGATTTTGGCCCATACATCCATTGAAATGTAGACGCCACAGGTGCCTAAAAAGTGATTGGTGAACGCGACGTTCTTTTTGCCGGTTTCGTAGACTTTTGCCCCGAGGTTCGTAAATTCTGAGCCTTCAAGACCATCGACAACACCTTGCTGCAGTGCGCTAAATGTCTCGCCCCAAGGCAAAGGTGTTGCATTGGCGCCCATTGCATTGAGTGTTTCGATAAACAATTTGCTGCCTGGTGTGCGAAGCTTTACACCATTGAGATCTTCTGGCGTTTTAATTACGCGGTCCGTTATAAGATTACGAAAACCAAAAATATAGTTCAGCGACAGTATTTTAATCCCTTTTTCTTCCAACTTTGCTTTCCAGCCTTGCACCATAGGCGTCTCAACAAGTGCCAAGTATTCATCGTAATTGTTGTATAACAACGGGCCGACAAGTGCAGTGAATTCGGGGACATAATCACCGATGTAAGAGGGATCTTCGACCGAAATAAAGTAAGCACCGCGCACAACCATCTCAACACCGTCTTTGTAGGCGGCTATTTGCGCATTAGGGTACGTTAAGATCTTTATTGCGCCTTGAGTCTCTTCATCTATGCGCTCGGCAACGCGCTCGATTGATTTAGCCAATTCCTCATTGGGGT
Organism: Pseudomonadota bacterium; assembly: GCA_038744645.1. Taxonomy (GTDB): domain Bacteria; phylum Pseudomonadota; class Gammaproteobacteria; order Enterobacterales; family Alteromonadaceae; genus Glaciecola. The sequence goes on from JBCDMA010000160.1 coordinate 7,025, forward strand.
TAAACACATGGCTCAAGCGCAAAGTAATTAAACGTTCAGTTTGATTACTATTATCGGTGCAGCCACTCGCTAACATGGCAACAGCAATGGCCATAAGACACAGCAGCGAAACCCTTGAGCTGAAGGAAACACGTAACATGGAATGGATAAATGAAAAAAGAGGATACTTTTAGGGTAGGGCAATGATGAAAATCGCGCAAGAGACCGATAAGGAGATATTATTTCTCCCAGGCCGATAAAAGCATCTGAAAGGGCGAAACAAATGTTTTTGGCTTCGCGTCCTCTCGCGAATACAGCCATTCTTTGATATCGCCTGCAATGGTTGTCCAATCGGATTCCGCTTGAAACATATGACTGTAGCCGTTGTATATCTTGTATTGGCTGCCGAGGTCAATGGCGGTCTTTTTGACTTCGTCAGCTTGCACAATCTTGTCACCAGTAGCGCCAATGAAGAGCATTTTTTCCGGGTCAAGCGCTCGTTTTTCAAAAGCAGGTGGATTCATTAACGCCGATAAGACACCTTGGGCCTCTGTGCGCAATGACGCTTGTATTTGAGCGACTTTTTCATTGTCACAGGTCTTTGAAAACATGGTTTCTTTATAAATTCTTTTTGAATTTGAAGGATGCAATAGCATCAATTCAAACATATCTAACGGCATAAACCCCGATGAAAACATATAGTCAACGGTGAGTGATGATAAGCTTTTGCCCATACCGTGAGTGGGTGCAGGAGACAATGCGATCAACGAATGAATCTCTGATTGAGCAGCGGCATGAAGCGCAATAAGCCCCCCCATCGAGTGCGCAATCACAATTGGTGGTTGGGGATAGCTTTCTATACAGCTCTTGCACTCAGCAACGTAATCGTCAAACGTTGTTTTGTTTCTAATGTCTGATCTTGCGCCCGTTCCCGAAAAACGCATAACGTGCGTTTTGTGGCCTAAGTCTTCAAAAAATGCTCTAAAATTATCTTCCCAGATGCTTTCATCAACCATGGCGCCAGGTACAAAGAGTACGTGAGGTTTTTCGTTATTGTTATAGCTCAAATTGTCCTTAACTTGCTTATACGTGCATTTATTACTTTTGCTTGAACTACTTTTGTTTGCTGGAAGCTATCTTCTTGTTAGCGACGTGTGGGCTAGGTAAGGTGATCATGCAAAGTCAGTTCATTATCCTTTAAAACTGCTCAACATAACCAACCTTAATACTAAGGTGCCTTATATTTAGACAATATCGTAAATGAATGTGATAAAAGTGAATCTATGGTCTATGACTACGTACTGTTTTGACGAAGCTGCACTGTTTTACTTATTGACGATAGCACAATCATAAACAGCTCTTGCCACTGTATTATGCGCTTTCTTATCTAGTGCAGAAGGCACCAGTGCATCCTCCTTTGCTAGGCTGGATAACGTTTCCGCAGCAGCAATCTTCATCTCATGTGAAATAGTATGAATGCCCGCATCTAATGCCCCTCTAAACACCCCAGGGAATGCCAGCATATTGTTCACGGTTTTGCCATCTGAAGCGAATAATGCGCCTTGTTTTAACGCAACTTCCGGTTCAATTTCGGGATCTGGATTTGTCAGCGCCATGACGATTTGACCTTCTTGCACCATTTCAGGTTTAATCAGTCCTTTTACCCCTGTCGTGGCCACGACGATATCGGCATTTTGCATCAATTCGTCTAATTCCATAGGTGTGCCGCCATCGCCCCGTAATCGCTTGAGCGCTTTCTCGCTGATATCATGTCCGAGTACTTCTTTTACACCATACTGAAGCACCAATGAGCATATTCCCATTCCTGCTGCGCCAAGACCTAAGAGTCCAACCTTCTTGTCTTTGATGTTAACACCTAGTCTACGCGTTGCAGTCAGCAGCGCAGCTAATGCCACGATGGCAGTGCCATGTTGGTCGTCATGAAATACGGGTTTGTCCAAACGGTGCATAAGTTCAGCTTCTATTTGA
>JBCDMA010000161.1:0-8906 GCA_038744645.1 Pseudomonadota bacterium
AACAAGTCGGAAGTAGAGGCTGAACACGAGTTAAAACTCGTCGATAGCCTGCCAGACAAAATAGATATTGCGTTGCTAGCAGTCAACCACACTGCGCTCCTTGAAAAAATTGAAAATATCGAAATCGGCCACTTGTGTCGACTGAGAAAGTAACAACTTTTCAATACTGTAACTCGCAACTTGATCATTGCAACGTATCTATTTATCTTCAACATAGGCGCTGACATCTAGCAAACACAGCCTTATTGACAAGCATCAACAGTTAACAATCGCGGTACTTGGTCGATAAATATCAAACGACTATAAAATGGCATGACAATCGTCAAGCCTTATCAATTTGGACAGTCCAGAACCTTATGTGGCAACTAATTGGCGAATCACCTGTACTTTTCATCTCATTGACGTTTGCTTTGAGTTTATTGGTGGGCAGTTTTCTCAATGTAGTTATCTATCGCGTCCCAAAGATGATGAAAAATGCGTGGGAAGCTGAAATAAAGGAATATCAAGGAGCCGTTCCTGAAGAAAAAGCGCCATTCAATCTCATAACACCAGCTTCAACGTGTCCTGCTTGCGGCCATAAAATCAGAGCTTGGGAAAACATACCCGTGGTCAGCTGGTTGGTTTTAGGTGGTAAATGCAGTGCCTGCAAAACACCCATTTCAATTAGGTATCCAATCATTGAAACATTGACTGCCGTTTTAAGCGCATTTGCTGCCTGGCATCTTGGATTTTCAGCATACACTCTCGCATTTATCGTCGGCACTTGGTTGCTTGTTGCGATGACCTTCATTGACATCGATGAAATGCTGCTACCAGATACACTAACTTTGAGCTTGTTGTGGCTGGGCTTGCTTGTAACCGCTTGGTTTTATCCTGAAAACCTAACCAGTGCAGTATTAGGCGCCGCCTTTGGCTACCTCAGTTTGTTTAGCGTCTATTGGGGATTTAAATTGCTGACAGGGAAAGAAGGTATGGGGTTTGGCGATTTCAAACTTTTAGCAGCCTTGGGTGTTTGGGTCGGCTGGCAACAGCTCGTTGTCATAATATTACTATCATCTGTTGTCGGCGCTATTGTCGGGATCTTACTCATGTTAAAGCGCAATGAAAACGGTAGCATGGCAATTCCATTTGGTCCCTATTTAGCCGCAGCGGGTTATCTGACAGTATTATTCGGCAATGAAATCGTAGACTGGTATCTCACTTCATTCGTTTCATATTAAAGTTATCTCAAGCGTAAATTGTCATCTCTCTTTTCTTTTTTGATTGTTAAGCGTTTGCCATTCGCATAACCAAAAAGTGCCTGTCTACTGACTAACTGAAAAAATCTTAAGTAAAACCTCAATAGTTGAGCAACAATTCACACTCAATTTATTTTTATAGAACACCAATAAAAACCCAATGAAACCCCTTAATGCCTAATAGATTCGCTATAATGGTGCCGTAATAACAACAAATAGTATCGTGCGCATGAGTAATCTAAAAATTGGCGTCACTGGTGGTATTGCCAGTGGTAAAACGACCGTTACCGATCGCTTTGCCGAGAAAGGGATCGCAATTATTGATGCAGATGTTATTTCACGAGAAACTGTTATGCCTGGCGAGCCTGCGCTGGACGAAATAGTGAATAAGTTTGGCCGTGACGTGCTATTGAACGATGGCAACTTAAACAGAGCAAAGCTGAGAGAAATTGTCTTTACAACCCCCTCTGAAAAAGAGTGGCTTAATGCATTGTTACACCCACTTATTCGAAATAGGATGTTGAACCTAAGCGCGCAAGCAAAGTCTAGCTATTGTGTCTTATCGATACCATTACTATTTGAGAACGGACTACAAACGATAGTCGATCGAGTACTTGTGATTGATACACCTGAAGAAAACCAACTACAACGCGCATTAAAGCGCGATGGTTCAAGCAAGAGTGTAATTGAGAAAATCATGCAATCACAGGTGACCCGACAAGCAAGGCTTGAAGGTGCCGACGAAGTTATTAATAATAGTGGTGATATTTCGTTTATTCACTCGCAGGTAGAAGAATTACATAAAAAATATTTAGCCCTCAGCAAAAAAAGAATGAATAACAACGCTGGGACAACATAACTTGGGAGAATTATATGAATGTCGCAACTTACGAATTTCCGCTCAGCGAAAAAGTGCGGAATTATTTGCGACTCGAGCATTTATTTCATCAGCTGGATGCATCACTTCCCGCAGACTCCAACTTTAAAGAAATTCAGTTTTTTCATGTGTTTTTTAACATCACTGATATGATTGAGCGACTTGATCTTAGAGCAGACTTTATTCGGGATCTCGACCAGCAAGAAAAAAACTTACAACACTGGTCAGAACATCCAAATGTAGATACTGATGCCTTATCTACTGCATTAGACAGTATTACTGAGCTTTCGAGAAAAATTAAGATGACAAGTAAGTTTGTTGCCAAATTTAAGGAAGATAAATTTCTATCAACCGTACGGCAGCGTTTTGTCACCGCATGTGGTGCAACAAGCTTCGACTTACCCAGCTTTTATTGCTGGATTGAACAACCTGCAAAATATAAGGATAAGGATCGTCACATTTGGTTGTCTCAATTGAAGGTCGTCAGGGACACTATTTATTTACTCTTATCATTTCTTAGAGAAGGTGGACGATACGAGCATATCGAGAGTGAAACCGGTTATTTTCAAGGCAGCACCAGCGAACGAAGTGAACTCGTCCGTGTGCGTTGCGATATTAGCTCAGGTATTTATCCTGTGTTAAGCGGTAACACCTATCGTTACGGAATAAAATTCATGCGACTAGTACCTGAACAGGATGGCGCAATGTCTATCACTGACAAAATTGAATTTGATATTGCTCGTTGTTAAATCGTACTTATAGAGATAGATAACATGATTAAGTCTTTCGACAACACATCCGTTAAGACAGTAAACTGTCCCACCTGTAATACAGCAGTTGTATGGGCAGCATCGTCTATGTTTAAGCCATTTTGCAGTGAACGCTGTCGTTTGATTGATTTAGGGCAATGGCAAGATGAAGAACACAGAATTTCAGATAAAGAAAACGACGTGGACGTCAGCGCAATAGATATAGAGGACATTGAAGCGTTGCTTGCGAAACAACAAGAAGATTTTTTTAAACAATGATCAACAATATACTTGTTACCGGCGGAACGCATGGTAACGAACTTACCGGCATCACGGTTGTTCAGCAGTGGAATAAAATTAAAGCGCATCTTAATTTGACCTCGCCCTTGCTAGATATAAGTAGCATCATGATAAACCACGCAGCAATTGAAAAGAGAACGCGCTACGTCGAGCAAGATCTGAATAGACAATTTTCTAGTGATAAATTGGCTCAAATTGCAGCTGCCGATCCCAATAAATTATGCGAGGAAGAAACGTTAGCACTTGAACTAAACAAGCGCTTTGGACCTAAGTCCTCTCCAATTATTGATTTAGTCATTGATTTTCACAACACAACTGCAAATCTGGGCCCTTGTTTAATTATATTAACAACGGATGACTTTGAAATCGGTCTAGCACGATATGTAAAGAAGGTAATGCCTGAGGCTGTTATTTTGCTAGAAAATGAAAAAACCTATGAACAATTCCCTTATCTTTGTACGCTCGGCAAACACGGTGTCATGATAGAATTGGGCAGTCAATCTCATGGCGTAAACGATCCGACAATATTTGCATCCGGTTTAAAAATGCTCAAAGCTATAACCAGTTACTGCGATTTATACAATCAAGGCAATTTACCCGAGCTAACTCCTATAGAAAGCTTTCACTTAACCGGCGACGTGAAGTATCCGACCGAAAAACATGGCGCGCTGATGATACATCCTAATTTGTTTGGGCACGACTTCAATGAATTGAAACCGGGCGCCCCTTGTTTCATTACCATTGATGGTGAATCAATTAAGTGGGAACGGGACGTGACCTTCCCACATTTTATTGGTGAAGTGGCTTATCAACACTTGGGTTTAGCATTTTCAACTGCCGATAAAATTATGCTTTAACGCTGTTGATTTGCAATTGGACGTAGCCGTAGACGCGCAAAGATGTGTACGACCAAACTATTGAATCGCGATTCACTATTGACTGTATGACTTTGTTTATAGGAGCGAAAGTATCGGCCTATTGGCTTCTGGAAATTTAAGACGCAAAAGTTCTTCGCGTGTTACCCATGCTGCCTCCTGCCCTTCAAGCCCAGTAGGTTGACCTTCAAACACATCAACGATGTAAAACATTAAATGCACTACCTTATCGCCATAATCGTGTTCGATGCGAGTCAATAATGTGGAACTGATGACTTTTATGCCTATTTCTTCAAAAAGCTCTCGCGATAGAGATTCTTCCGGTGTCTCACCTTGCTCTACTTTACCACCAGGAAACTCCCATTTGTTTCCCTGATGTTGTTTCGCATGTCGCCTGGTAATAAAGAAGCGTTCGCCTTGAGAATCCTCGCGCCTGATAATGCCTGCGGCGACTTGAACTGGATTACGTGTCATTTCTTAAACAACGGCAATGAAAATCAATTTAGTTTTCCACAGCACTGCTTGTACTTCTTGCCAGAGCCACAAGGACAGGGATCGTTTCTCCCGACTTTTGGTCCTTTGCGTTGAAATGTCTGTGCCTTTGCAGGTTTTTCCTCTACTTGAGGTGACGCAGACTTGTGCTCTACCACACGCTCAGCTTCAGCGCGTCTGCGTTGAGCTTCAACTGCTTCAACATCTTCCGGCTGCTGCACTTGTACTCGCGAAAGAATACTTACGACATCGACTTTGAGGTTATCTAACATTTCGGAAAACAATTCAAATGACTCGCGTTTGTATTCCTGACGTGGGTTCTTTTGCGCATATGAACGAAGGTTTATGCCCTGGCGCAGGTAATCCATTGCAGCCAAGTGTTCTTTCCAATGCTGGTCAAGCGTTTGCAGCATAATTGCCTTTTCGAAATGACGAATAACCTGGTCGCCAACGGCTTCTTCTTTCGCCAAGTAGGCTTCTTCGGCCTTTTCCTGAATGAACTCACGTATCTTTTCTTCGTAGAGTTTCTCGTCTTCATCGAGCATTTTCTGAATAGGAAGGTCTAGCGCAAAATCTGACTTTAAACGCTCCTCTAGTCCACTCACATCCCACATCTCTTCCAATGACTGCGGTGGTATATATTGACTGATGACCGAATCAACGACATCGCCACGGATCCGAATAATTGCTTCTTTTACATCACCCTCATCGAGTAGATCATTGCGTTGTTCGTAAATAACGCGTCGTTGGTCATTCGCTACGTCATCGTATTCCAATAGCGCTTTACGAATATCAAAGTTACGCCCTTCTACTTTGCGTTGCGCGTTTTCAATGGCTCTAGAAACCCATGGATGTTCGATTGACTCGCCCTCTTCCATTCCGAGTCGTTTCATCATGTTACCCATCTTCTCAGACGCAAAGATACGCATCAATGGGTCTTCCAGACTCAGGTAGAATCGCGACGAGCCCGGATCTCCTTGACGACCGGAGCGCCCCCTGAGCTGATTGTCTATCCTTCTAGATTCATGGCGCTCTGTACCAATAATATGTAATCCACCGGCTTCGAGCACCTTTTCATGTCTTAGCTGCCAATCGGCATTTACTTTTTCTAGCCGCTTTTCGCTGGGATCTTTCAACGCTGCAATTTCGGATTGCAAATTTCCGCCTAACACGATATCGGTTCCGCGACCCGCCATGTTCGTAGCAATAGTGACTGCACTTGGCAAACCCGCACTTGCGACAATGTCCGCTTCTTTGGCATGGAATTTCGCGTTGAGCACGTTGTGTTTGATTTTTTCTTTTTTGAGAATACGCGACAACAGTTCTGAGTTTTCGATTGAGATAGTGCCCACGAGTGTTGGTTGACCGCGTTTTACACACTCTTTAATGTCTTCAACAATAGCCGCATATTTTTCTTGGGCGGTGAGATAAATTGCGTCAGCCATATCTTTCCGGATCATTGGACGATTGGTTGGCACTATTACCGTTTCGAGCCCATAAATATGATTAAATTCAAATGCTTCCGTATCAGCAGTGCCGGTCATACCTGCGAGCTTTGTATATAACCTGAAGTAGTTTTGAAAGGTAATGGACGCTAGCGTTTGATTTTCGTTATTGACTGCAACGCCTTCTTTCGCCTCAATTGCCTGATGCAATCCTTCTGACCACCGACGTCCTTCCATCGTCCTTCCAGTGTGCTCATCAACAATGACGATTGCACCGTCTTTGACAATATAATCAACGTCCTTTTCAAACAGCTTATGGGCGCGAAGCGCAGCATTTACGTGGTGGAGAATTGGGATATTTGCCGCTGAAAAAAGAGAACTACCTTGCTCGACCAGACCCTCTTCTACCAATAAGTCTTCAATAAATTCTTGTCCTGTTTCAGTAAGGTGAACTTGCCGCCCTTTTTCATCTACAGTGAAGTGGCCTTGCCCCCGTTCGCCTTCTTCGTCTTCTTTATCCTGTTTCACTAATTTTGGGATTAAGACATCGATTTGCTTGTACAGCGCTGAACTGTCTTCTGCTGCGCCCGAGATGATCAAAGGCGTTCTTGCCTCGTCGATAAGGATAGAATCAACCTCATCGACTACCGCATAATTGAGCGGCTGCTGTACGCGATCAGACGGGCTAAAGGCCATATTATCTCTAAGATAGTCGAACCCAAATTCATTGTTTGTTCCGTACGTGATATCACAAGCATACGCTTGTTTTTTCTGGTCGTGATCCATACCCGGCACGTTGCACCCGACGGTCATTCCCAAGAACTCAAACAATATTCTTGCCCAATCCGCGTCACGTTTTGCGAGATAATCGTTGACAGTGATTATGTGCACGCCTTTATTGGTTAGGGCATTCAGGTAGGTCGGCAGTGTGGCGGTGAGTGTTTTACCTTCACCTGTACGCATTTCTGAAATTTTACCTTCATGAAGTACCATTCCACCGAGCATTTGAACGTCAAAGTGGCGCATTCCATATACGCGTTTACTGGCTTCTCTTACGACTGCGAATGATTCGGGTAAGATAGATTCAAGCGTCTCTCCTTCATCGAGCTTCGCTTTGAACTCTTCTGTTTTCGCTCGTAGTTCTTCATCGGTAAGCGCTTCAAACGTAGGTTCAAATGCGTTTATTTGTTTTACGGTCTTTTTCATCTTTTTCAAAAGACGATCATTTCGCGTACCGAAAATTTTCTTAAAAAAAGTAGCCAACATAGATTTTTGCGTATCCAGTGCAATGGTTCATCAAAACGGCGTCATGATAACAGAACAAGGCTGTATTGACACATCAAACGGGAGTTTTAGCAGGTAATTATAGCCAGTTTATCGATTGATAAATCCGGTAGGATCAACACGTTGACCGTTGCGTAATACTTCGTAATGGACGTGTACACCAGTTGATCGCCCAGTGCTACCCATCAATGCGATTAACTGGCCTCTAGTGACAACATCACCAACGTTAACGGTATTTTCTTTATTGTGCGCATATCGCGTACGTAGTCCATTACCGTGGTCAATTTCAACCATATAGCCATAACCATAGCGCGGCGCCGACCACGTGACAATGCCCGCACCGGTTGCAATGACCGGGGATCCTTCTTTCCCAGCATAATCAACGCCTCTGTGCATGGTAGGCTTGCCATTAAAAGGATCTTTACGCAATCCGTAGTTTGAAGATAGCCAGCCCTTCTCGATTGGTCTACCTGCTAATTTACTCTGATGATCTATATTGAGACCAAAGAGCACAGATTCAAGAGCTTCGAGCTGTTGAATCTTTAATTCAAGTGACTTTTCCAAGATTTCTGTGCCTGATTGCAGATCGTGGTGTGCATGTAGCGACTGGCGTAGATCATCTGAAAGCATAAAATCGTCGATTTCTAGACCAGCCGTCTTCGCAAGTCGTTCACTGATTATATCCAAGCGCGATATTTCGGCTTTCATTACCGCCATATCATTGACTACTACACCTATTTTCTGCTCAGTATCTGATTGTAAACGCTCAATTTGTGCTTTCTGCTCTAATAAATTTTCTTTGACGGCGGAAACGCGTATTTGATTTTCATAAACAGATTCAGTGGAGCGGCTAGACACTAAGAGAACAAGCGATACCAGCACAGACACGCTGATAAATCTGCGCAAAGAAAAATGTGTATTATAACTCGCATCTTTTCCGCTGATGGATACTGTAATTCTCATTACTGCTCGCTGTTTACTCGTCGCTTGTTCATTGATTAGTTAAATAATTGCGATGCTATTTTACCAAGGCTGATAAATGATGGGATTTCAGCATTTATACTCGATTATGATTTTTCATCAACGTTCTACTGCTTTTTATTGGCAACTCTCTCGAATTATGCTTTTTTTGAGTAAAAACAATTGTTTCTGAAAATCTGTAGCTCGCCTGTCCGTACGTCCAAAACGCATCAGCTCATGACTCAACAAAACGGCATGTCGCTGCGGAACACTTCAGCAATTCGTGCACTTTTGACTTACTTAAACCGTGTAATTACTGTTTTTGAATAAACAAAAAGTGGCTGGCGAAAAAGTATCGCCATGCCTCTTGTTGTTTTCAGAGATCACTAGTGTTTACGCAAATCCAGCGTGGCACTTTCAAATATTTCGCATTTAATATGCAGCTTTTTTGCCGTTACTACGCAATTACTGTGCAAGTGCTATGCGAAACTTATGCCAAATGAATTTGTTGATTCGATATATTGTATCGGCAGCTTTGTGTCATCCTCAAATGTCACGTATTCCCAGGCATCTGGTTGGTCGAGAACCGCATTCAACAATTTATTATTTAGGCCGTGACCTGTTTTATATGCGGCAAGTTCTCCAATCAGGCTATGTCCACCTAAATAGAGGTCGCCTATGGCATC
>JBCDMA010000162.1:0-8889 GCA_038744645.1 Pseudomonadota bacterium
ATATGCCGCCGCGATCGATGAACAATGTCGGCATGTAAAAGTGTTTGGCTTAAATTACCTGATGAAAAACATCCAGCACCACGACAGACTTTTGATTGTGGATGACGTGTTTGATACGGGCCGCTCGATTGAAGCAATCATTAATGAACTAACGCGTCGCACTCGTAAAAATATGCCAGAGAATGTAAGAGTCGCTGTGCCGTATTTCAAACCTTCGCGGAATCTTACCGATAGAGTCCCCGATTATTATCTTTATGAAACTGAAGCCTGGCTTAAATATCCACATTCCTTGGAAGGATTGAGTGTCGATGAGATCCGCATACATCGACCAGAACTGTTTGAAATTCTCGCCAAACACTTACCCGTATAACGCAAAACAGCCACCGATTGCTTGTAAAGTACACAAAAAAAGTAGAGCGGCAAAGCTAATCAAACTGCACATCTCATAGATTTATCATTGTGGATTAACTGGCGAGCCATTATCAAATGCATTCCATTTATCTAATCTAAATCGCATTTCTGGCCGCTGTTGTCGCACCTCAAAAATTAAGTTGTCTATGTATGTTCTGCCATGCCTATCAGTGATGGTAATTTCTGCAATATGTGAACCTATGGATAAATCGTCGGGCAACTTAAACGTCCAAAGATGCATATTGCGATCAGCGATTGCAAATTGTGGTTGAGGTACCGCTGGTCCCACTTGAAGGTCTCTAAATAGCTGATACCCTTGGTTCCCCTCTTTACCCGATCGGCTTTGAAGTGCGATTCGCGCTACTGATAGTTGACGCTGAGCAGAAAAAGGATCGGCATAGTCCGCGCCTATTTTGGCAGCCTCTCCATTGGCTTCTTGAGTACGGATCATGCGCTGACTTTTTTCACCGTTGATAGAGACTGCCACTTCCGTATCTGTCGACCCCGCCCAGACGTTGGCAGTTAAGTAGGTGCCTCCCGTCAAATCAGTATCAGTCAGTATTTTTACATCCGGTAAGTCATTAATGGATAACGGAGGAATAGGATCTCGCGTCTCTGGCGATTGATTTCGCCATTGCATGAGTTCATTAAACCAGTCTCTAAATCCGGGAGTTGACATGGAAAGCCAAGCAGCACGATTTTCACCGTAATTCGCGCCAAAATAAGCCTCTGAATAATTGCCTTGTGCATCGAAATTTAATTCTAGCCAACCTTTAGGGCTACCCATTCCCTGGAGTGCCATTGGCGTGCCGTGTATATCAAGATCACCTTGATACCAGGAGCCTGAAGCCGCGCCCGCAACGATATGTCTGAAGGGTAATCCTTCCTCTCCTAATATGTCTTTCCAATCTTCAAAATGGTCGCCCGGCGCAAGATTTTCTATGGTATGCGTGTGACCAGATATTGATAAGACATTGCGACCGTCAACTAGCGCATATAGCGCTTTTGCATTGTCGGTTTTGTGTTCGGGAACGGATTGATAATAAAACGAAACAAAAGGAATATGGTGCACATATACAATGGTTTTGTCTTTTGGGGTTGTGGCGAGCAGTTGACGAACAAATTCTAATTGCTCTTCAGTCACTCTGCCATTATAGCGCTTGGTTACTTGGTCAACGCAAAACGATCGTCCGGGTAATTGGGTATCCTCAGCGACGCACGGATAAACCACATTATCCAGCACGATAAAAAGAAACTGACCTTGCTCAAATGCATAATAAGCTGGCCCCCAAAGGTTCCGCCAACTGTCTGCGCTATCGGCATCAAAATCAGCATCAAAGTCAAAATCATGGTTACCGTGCGTCCACCATTGTGGTGCTTTTAAGGTGCTTATGACACTGGTCATACGAGGGATCAGGTCAAGGTCATCGCCCATGACATCACCTACCGCAATAACACAATCTGGGTTTGCTTGCCTATCCAATATATCGTCTAGCGTAGAGTCTCTAAAATAGCTGATATCCTGATTCCCATACGCTTGAATATCGCCTATGACTGCACAGCTAAAATCCGTTATTCCTGACTTTTTCAGTGGAAAATTTATTGATGATGGTATTTTTCCCGTCGGTGGTAGACCTCCATAACGCAGCAGTTTAGGCGAGCCCTTTGGTTTATGTTGATATGAAAACTGTGGTACGAAATCTTTATTTGTTGGGACTTTCCAGCCGCTTGGCTGAATCACAAAAAGACTCATATCATCCCTGACGGCAAGTTGGTAAGCGCCTTTTGCATCTGTTCGTGTGACATCCATACCGTTTGAAACGGCAACGTTCGGGATACCCGTCTCATCGTTATCAAGTTTTCCGTTGCCGTTTGTATCATGAAAAACGCGGCCGGAAATCTGAGTTGAGTTTGTTCTATCTGAATCTCTGATAACGTCGATACCGGCAAAATAAGGTGCCCTGGAGCGTTCCGACGCAGCCGTCGTTATTGTTATGGACTCACATCCGTTTAACAGCAATAACCACATCGATATCATTGCCAAACATTGAAGTTTCTTCATGTTAGGTAGCCTCCCTCTTGTGTCCTTGCTTTTTCTTATTGTTTTATTTTTGTTCTTTTATCTTGCGAAGTTGGCATTTATGCGTTGAAGAATATAGTCCTTAGCAGTTATCGCTGGATACTTTTTCTCTGGACCTTGAATAATGGCGTCTTTATTTGCTTGACAGAAAAATGCCATGCTGTATCTCGAACCTCGATATTCATCTTGGTTAGGCATCTTGACCCTGTGCAACGTCGATTTGAGTTTGTCATCACTCCATCTCATGAGCATATCCCCAATGTTGCAGGTAATAAGTTCATCGTTGGGCTCAACGCTACTCCACACCTGTATATCTTCAGCCCCTCTTCCTGGACAAACTTGCAATCCGCTTTGACCGTTTCGTTGAAAAACCATGGTTAAACAATCAAAGTCGGTATGCGCGCCCGCGCGCCAAATGCCTTTTTCAATTGTTTGCTCTCGAGCCAGCGGTAAATAGTGCAATAAACGCAACGTACTTTGATAATGCTGTGATGAACGATTGTGCCCTTGGGTAAAAAAATCACGCTCAAAGCCTAACTTATCGGCAAAACACGACAGAATTTTCATACCCAGCAACCACGCCTTATATTCAAATTCTAATAATATGCGTTGAAATTCAGGCACCTGAGTTTGCGTGGGCCATAGCTCATTCATGTGTGGTAAGGTGATTTGAAAAGACTCTTTTTGATCAGCAGTGCCTGTGGATGGGCGGACTTGAGACATAAATTCCCATCCTGCATTTAAACCTGACTTTAATGAGAAATCTGATTTTTCATCATTATCCAGCTTGAAGAAAGCTTCGCTTGCCGCAAAAGCACTGCGCACTAAATCCAGTTGCAAACTGTGTTTTTTTAACTGAAAAAAGCCTACCTCGGTGGCTGCTTTCCATAGTGCTTCAGAGATCTCGTCGCGTCTTAACTCAAAGTCAGACACATCAATGATGGGTACAATGCGATCATCAGTCTCTATTCCCTCCCCACCTAGCGTCTTTTCAAATTCCACTTCGCGTAAATTATTTGTCATCGTGTTTTCTCAAATGTATAGGCTAGCGTGCGACTTTTCGATTGCGCATGTAACTCATATACTCGACCAACTGGTCGAGCTCACTATCGGATATCATTGATTCATTAAACGCGCCCATTAGCTGATTGGGCCAGGTTCTGACGGACGCTGGATCGCGGATCAATTTTTTCAAGGCGTCTCGCTTAAAATACTCTGTCGGATTCATCGGCAGATTTAAGTCGGGGCCTATTGCGCCCTCCCCTTCATTGTTCATCTTATGGCATGCAAAGCAGTTTCTTACAAATGATTGAAACCCAAGATAAACATCGGACGTTTTGACAATATCATTTCCAGGCAACATGTCTGGATAACTGGACTCAAATGAAGATTTTATTTCGAATGCCGCAAGCTGGAAGGGCCAATCTTCAACGCTAATATCGGATAAATGGGCATTCTTCCAGATGAGATAAAAAGGACCTGCGGAAAAATTCCTTCCAGGGACATTCGGCCATTTTTGTTTGGCACTTTCAATTGCGATATAGGCAATTGCTTGAGTTGTGCTTTTATTGAGCAGTTTTTTCTGAGGAAGCGGCGCAGAAAAACCATCCGTTGCTTTGAATTGAATGATCGAATCTGTATTTATGCTCTTCTCATCAATGATACTGTAGACAGGAATGGCATCGTAAACAATCTGTTCATCTGGATACACAATGTCACTTTCTAAGGTTAGCTCAACCTTGTCGGGATGTTGTAACAACTGTTCTGAGGTAAATAAGGTTTTATTTCCAACCAAATCAGTGACAGTCAAAGTATCGTTTGCTTCAGCGTAAAAGCAGCATAAGCACATCAATAAAAACGTTCTAATCAACACTTTATTCAAATTCCACTTTTTTGATGTCACCTTGTTGTCTTGGCAAGATTTCAAATGTGTCATGATAAACCCCTGCAAAACCAACAACATCAATAGTATCTCCGTCCTTCCATAGGTCTATAGATGTTGAAAGTTCGCTGGAACGGCTGATGTAAACTTGTAGCTTACCTGTGTCATCTTCAATAGTAAGCTTATGTCCGTATTTTCCCTGATCTTGGATCTCAGTAATTTTTCCTCGTGCACGTACTAGACTACCTCGATGGTTATTGCCGAAGTCACCGGACATTACCCTTTGGGGAACGATATTGAGTATTTGTGCTGGTGCGCCGTTAATTAAGCTTGCCTGTTGCATCTTGATGTTGATCTGATTGTTTTCCGCACCTACTACTCCCTTCACAGATACCGTCTGTCCCACTAGGAAGTCTTGAGTGTTGTCAATTATATAGATCCCTGCTGAGTCATCCTGAATAGCAAAACCGCTCGAAATGGCTGACGCGTAAGCACCGGATGGCACAGTTACAATGCCGTTGACCTCTACGACTTCTCCTTGTAAACCTCTGGCCTCTTTTATCGATATGAAATTTTCTTGTGCGGACTGTTCGTAGGCCGCGGCTGATATCGTACTTAGCCAAAGGGATAAAACGAATGTGATAATTGTGATTTGCGTCAACTGAAAAGGTAAACGACGTTTTCGATTAGTTGGTCGCAGCAACACTTCTGGCTTTCCACTGATTATGACTAAGCTTCTGTTCAGCATAGTTTATCCAGGCGCGTGCTTGCGATTTAACCTTATTAAATGCTTGCGCCTTTCTCAATGACCGCTTACCTTCGCCAAACCGTTCAAGTTCAATTTGTGTTATCCCTAACATCAACCACGCGTTTGCAGCATCATCTACACCTTTATCCAAAGCGCCTTGCAGCGTTGTCTCAGCAGAAGTCCATTGTTCGAGCTCCATCAATAACTTACCTTGCTGCAACAATGCGCTGCCATTACCCATTACCTGATCCAACGCCGCATACGCTTGCGCTGCTTTTTCTTTTTCTCGCGCTTGCAGCCAAGCTCTTGCAATCATTTCAAGGTAGATTTCGTCGCTGGGTAACATATTTGCATCAATCGCTTCTAATATGAGGCGCGCCCCCCTGTCTGGAATTTCTTGATTAATAGCAAGCCGAATCAGTGACTTGATTGTCATTTCTTTTTCTAACAGCCCTTGTTTCCACGCTAGCTGCAAGGTCGATAGTGCAAATTTATTTTGCTCTGTAAGAAGATATACGCTGGCTAATTGTTCCCAGTATTCAGCCTTTTCCGGCCAGTAATTTATCAGCTTCTTTAATACACTTGCCGATTGTGCATATTGTTTCGTTTCGAAATAGCAAGCGAGAAGCAACTGATACCAACGTTCTTTCGGTGTTTCAGATTGTTCAATGGCCCTCGTTGCAAAAACAATTGCATCCTCAAACTTTTTCAATTGCGCAAAGATATTGGCGAGAAACATCGTATTGTCTGGTGTCGGTGTTTCGAGTTTTTCATACCACTGCTGCGCTTCTGACAGCGCGTCATCAAACTGCCCCTGACTGGCAAAGAGTTGCGCCATCATGTAGCGAACATTTAACTCAGCTGACTCCGGCAACTTGTTCACTGCCAAACTTGCTCTAAATTTGTCAATTGCACCCGCGTAGTTATCGTTGGCCATTTCAGCATATCCCCACGTCTGCAATACAATCGCTTTTGCTAGAGTATCGTCTTCGACCTCGGCATTGAGTTCAGCAAGTTGATTATTTGCTGTTGTGACATCAGAAGATGCGAGTAGCTCTTGGATCTCGATGAGTTTTTCATAAGTTTTAGGAGTAAGCCCTCCTGCCCAAACGATCGGCGTTGCATAGAGGGACAACAGGATAATGAGCGCACTTACCCAGACGTTTTGTTTAATAAATCCCAGTGTCATTTACCCTGCACCTAATGATTGACATTGCAGTTACAATGCGCCTAATTTAAATTCAATGGTTTGCTCGGCCTGCTGCGAAACTGGCTGGCCATCAACGATTTTCGGTCTAAACTTCCAACGCATCATTGCAGCTTTTGCCGACTTATCAAAAAGCCGTCTCGGCTCTGCTTTTATAACTTTGACATTGCTTACCGTCCCATCAGGTCGAATAGTCACGCTCATCGTGACATAACCTTCAATTCTCGCTTGTTTGGCGCTGCGAGGATATGCTGGACGTACCTGGACCAGAGGAATAACATCGGTATCAAAGGCCGACATACCTCCACCGGCTGCCCCTGGCGCGCCTATAAAAGGACCATCTCCACCACTAAGGGGCATATTTAAATTGGGCAAGTTCATCGCTAGTGGCTGAGGACTTGCCGTTTGATTTGATTGAGCTACTTCCAATTCTGGTGTTGACGGCGGTGGCTCAGGCGGCGGTGATTCTTTCGGCAATTGCCTTTCTTTGATTCTGGCCTGCTGCTCATTTAACTTAACTCTGACAAAATTAAGCGATTCAGTATCGCTGTTGTCTCTTTGCAATGTAGAATCAGGTGAAATCATTATTTGCATCAATACAAACAGCCCTAAACCGACCGATAACGCGGCAAACAGCACTGCACCCATCTTGAGGATACTCAATGCCTTTAGCTCCCGTCCCTAGCTGCTACAGAGACGTTTTCTGCACCCGCCAATCTCGCTTGATCCATTACTTTTATTAAGGTGGTTGTATTAGATCCTTCGTCCGCAACAATAACGACTGCGCCTCCAGGACTCTCTGCTAACATCTTTTCAATATTTGCCCTAACCGCGCGTGGATCGATACGTCTCTTATCAATCCATATTTCATTATTCTCCGTGATGCCAATCTGGACGCCCCCAGAGTCGGTTGCCACGGCGGAGTCTGCACTTGGTCGATTGACTTCAACCCCAGTCTCACGCACAAAGGATGATGTAACAATAAAGAAGATTAGCATGATGAACACCACATCCAGCATGGGTGTCATATCAATCTGGCTTTCTTCATCAGATTCGGCGTATTTTTCGAAACTCATAATTATCTATCTCATCTTAGATATTTAGATTAAAACTTCGCTTGGCATTTGGTCTTTAATTTTTCTCATTTCTTTTTGGTATTTGCGTTCAAGTGCAGCGCTGACTGGCAGCGCGCTTAGCGCAGCCACCATACCTGCCATGGTCGGGATCGTTGCAGCACTTACGCCGTCAGCCATTGACCGAGGGTTTCCCGCGCCCGTCAGGGCGAGTACATCAAATACTTGGATCATGCCAGTCACCGTACCGAGAAGGCCTAGCATTGGAAGTAACGCAATCAGACTTGGAATAAGTTTCAAGTGCAAACCCAACGCACAATCCAATTCTGATACCCATTGCTTGCGCATACTCTCGCCGTACCAAGATGTTTTATCATTGCGTTGTTCCCATCGTTGAAGCACGTTATCGCGCAAACTAGGATAATCGCTAAAGAAAAAGACAAGGCGTCCAAGGATCAGCGTCCAAAGCGTCACGGTTAAAAGTAAGATCAACCAAAGTACGCTGCCGCCAGCGTCAAAGAAATCAAGTAACAGTCTCGGAAGCTCAAGCATTATTGTGCTCTTTTTTGTTTTTCCAAAAATTCAGCCTGCGTTGCAACCATGCCTGCGGCTTGTTCTGCCAGTACCTTAATCAAAGTCTGCGCGCGCGAATTCAATAAGCTGTGTGAAAGCAGCAGCGGTATTGCTGCGACTAGACCTAGTACTGTTGTCACTAACGCTTGCGATATGCCCCCTGCCATTAGTTTCGGGTCGCCTGTACCAAAGAGCGTTATAGCCTGGAACGTACCGATCATACCGGTTACCGTCCCTAACAGCCCCATCAGTGGTGCAACGGCAGCAAGCACTTTCACAAACGGCAACCCTTTCTTAATTTCTGCAACGTCTTTTACAATAACTTCATCAAGCTTTCGTGTGACCACATCCACACTAAGGTGCTTGTTTTCATAGTACGCACCAAGCGCACGGCCGAGAGGATTGTTGTCTTGTACATGGTCCATGTCAGCCAATTGTTTTTCCATACCTCGCTTCACCGAGGACAACACGATAAGTCGACGAACGACGACAATTAAACCAATAATAAGCACAGCAATAATTGCATAACCCACTTCCTTGCCTTGCTTTACTCGTTCTATCAGATTGGGCGCTTGTACCAACATGCCCAGTAACGTGCCTCTAGAAGGATCAATCGCAAACGCGACTGAATCCCCAGGTTGTGCTTGCGCAATATCAACCGCTGACGCATTTATGCTGCCACCTGGTTGACGCGCAAATTCTACTAACTGATCGTTTTCTGGTAGGTAATTGAGATAAATGCCATCTGAAACGATATTAAAGGTGCCGATACGTGTCACGGAACTGGCGTAGTGATCGCCACTGGGTTTAACAATGTCAGATTCAAACGTTGAGATCTTTGCGCCTTGAGCAATCTCGTCTAACATCAATGCCCATAGTGATTCCATGGCTTCTATACCCGGCACTTCTGACATC
>JBCDMA010000163.1:0-8885 GCA_038744645.1 Pseudomonadota bacterium
GAAAGACCACCTCTATTATTACTGTTGTTATTGTTGCTAAACGAGTTTTGATTGTTATTAAAATTGTTTTGACCGCCGCCACCGCCGTCTGAGCTTTGTGAAACACCGCCTGAAATAATACTCGTTTGAGTTTGTCCTGCGCGCTGCATCATCAGGTAATTCACGCTGAAAATTTCGGTATGCAAACCCGCCGGCAGTACGCGATAAATGGTCGAATGTTTCTCTACGTGATACCCGAACATATCGGTAACCAATTCGAAGATATCGTCGAGTGTAACCTGTTTTAGTTCAAGCGATATATCACCGTCGACATCGGGATGTATGGCAACCGAATACGGTGTGTCTTTGACTAGACCGGAGAAAAAGCTTCTCGCGGATACGTCCCTTGCACTTATATCGTAGCGTTCTTCTTCAATGAGGTTGGTTGGCGCATGCGACTTTTCTTCCATCAGCGTTTCTGACACGCTTTCCGGCGTTTCCGCCAGTTCTTCAGCTTGCAGCGTTGGCTGGTATATCGATTCAAGCTCATCGGCAAGCGACTGCTCAACATGGCTCTTGTCAGTTGAACCACAGCCACCCATGAATAAAATAATCCCGAGTGTTGCGGACATCCGTGTGAATGACAATTTACTCATTGGCGTCCTCATTTTACCACCTGCTTTATAATTTGGGCTTCATCATCGACAGACAACTCGGTAAGTCGTCCGTCCTGTCCAATCGAGCGCAATACCACTGTGCCCTCGGATATATCCTCGACTTTCATATCGTCATTTACGCCATCCAGGTATTCACCTGCACTAAAGAGTTTGCCGTTTATCACTGCATACAGCTTGTTCTTGCGTTTAAAGACAGCTGTCAGTTCCATCGCACTTTTAGGCTTAATTTCTTCTACCAGTTGTTCAACAATTACACTTGGTGGTTTCGTTGGGTCTGTTTTCTTTTCAACAGCAACAGCTGGGCTTATTTGAGCTAACAAAAATGTGCTACAGACAATGAAAAAACATAATGAAAATGATTTAGTAAACACCAATGAATGCCTCGCTCGTACTTAAAGTGAACACTTCTAATTCGGTAGTTGCTTTTGGATGCTCGTCAACTTGATATTCGAGATAACGCCAATACAGTTTCCATCCCAAGGCTTCAGCCTGTGCTAAAAAATCTCTTGTATCCAAATACCCACCCTCGATGGTCATTCTTATGCCATGTTGAAAAAGGTGTTTGTCCGAGCCTTCTTCTGTGAATAGTGGAATAGGCTTAATCGACTCCATTTTTTGCAACTTTAGCGATCCGGTTTTTTCAAACAGTTGCGCTAGCAGCACCGACATTGCTTGTGGTGACACAAGTTGACCTAATTCGGTATCAAATGATTTTTCCAATACTGCAAGGCGTGCTTTGGCCTGCTTGATGTCCACTTTAATTTGTTTGTTCGGGTCAACAAGCGCCGCATCAATAAGCTCTCGCTTGGTATCCGTAAACGACGCTATTTGTTTTTCAACACGCATTTTGCGTTTCTCAATGTCACCCATCTCAATGAAGATTGGCTCAACAAATAAGATGGTCCCAACAAACAAAATCAGCCCTGGAATAGACCAAAACAACAGACGTTTCTCTGAAGTATTTCGCGCTTCAAAAGCAGCGAGCAGTCGGCTTAACGCAGATGTATTGGTTTTAGCTGCCTCCACTGGTGCCTCCCCGCCTTTTCGGTGCAGTCGCCTTTGTGGGTGCATCATCAAGCTCAGCGTCAGCTTTCAGGCTGGATAATTCGAATGCGAGAACGCTTTGATTGCGCTCTACAATCGCATCATTGAATTCCTGACCATTAAAGTATTTTGTATTTGTGAGTCCGCTTATCCAATTGGGTAAAGCAGAAGGTATCGAAACCTCACCTTTTATCGTTAGGTCATTTTCATTCACGGTAAAAGACGTAAGCCACAAATTAGGTTTATTGTTGCTAGACAATGCATCAAACAGTTTTGAGAATGATTTACTTTGCAATCCTGAAAGCGACTGAATTTGAGCAACGAGTCTCTGTTGCGTTTCGACATCTTGTGTTGCAGCAGCCAACTTGGCTTTTAATACAGGGTCTTCAACCCTAAATTCCAATTCGCTTCGCAGTTCATTAACCTGTTTTTCTTCTCTGGACAGCGTCGTTTTTGACTTGGCAAGCTCTGCTTCAGCTCCTGCTTTATAGTGATGTGCTACGCCTACAGCAATGCCTATCAGCAGTGAACATAGGATACTGATAATCACGAGGTGCTGCCCCGTGTACAATTCAAACGCTGGATGAAACTCTTTTTGGTAGAGATTAATTTGTAACTTCAACTTCCTCTCCAATGTCTTCTTTTAATCTGAAATGGGCCATCGCCGCACCGAGACAGCTAAAACTTGCCATTTGTAAATTCAATTCATTATCTAGCGTAATATCGGGCACAAACAGCTCACATTTCACGCCCATCGCCGTCGTAATTTTTTCCGCTACGTACTGATCATGACGCGTATCAAGCTTCATCAAAATTCTATTTACAGGTGGCTGTCTCAATTGACTTTCAAAGTAATCCATCGATCGCTGCACCTGGACACCCAAAGAATCCAGCACGCCCATCTCCAGCTCTTGTTCGGTAAAACTACCGATGTTCTCAAATCCTTTGAGCTTGCGTGAAAAGTACAAATGCCCGTCTTTTATAATATTAATAACGAGTTCCTCACCCTGTTCCTGAATCAACGTAATGATTGCCTCAGAAGACTTAGGTAATAGGTTCAATGTGGCAAATTCTTCAACGGTGATCGTTTGCAAAAAAAGCCCTGCATCGAAAATAGCTTCGCTGATGTTTTCTATGTCTTTTTTTGCGATAGCAACCGCCAGCACCTTGTTGTATCCAGATACCTTTACTGGCAAGTCAATGTAGTCGTAGGTGATATCCTGTTGCGCACCTATGACTTCCTGCAATGGCCACTGCAAGGCTGCAAACACTTCTTCAGATGGCACATCAGGTTTGTCTATCTGAAGCAACTTGTACCAATGTGCAGTCAACGCGAAATAACAAGCAGCGCCTTGCAACTTGTTTTCTTTCACAAAACTATGCAGCTTTTGTTGCCAGTTATTGTGCGAAAAGGTCGCATCTAAAGACCAAGCAATGCCGTCTTTAGACTGCTTCAATGTGCACAACAAAACCTGATCTGCAGTGTAAGCTAAACCAATGGCATTTTGGCTTGAGGGCTTATATAACTTGCGTTTCAGAAAATCTTTCCAACTTATCTGCATACTTTCTACCGGTCAAAAAAGTAAATTATCTGGGCAGCATAAATAGGTGCCGCCGATTACCTTTATACAACGCTAGTATCGGCAGATTGTGAGAAAGCATTAAATGTATACCCCTTATAAAAAGAGGGCTGATTGGCTATAAAAAACGCCAAAAAGAAATTTAGCATTTGCACAGGTAGCCGATAACCTGCATCAGAAGAATACTGAATTAAACGCCGCAATTGACAGACGCAAAAAACAACCGACTTCCCAATAAGTTTTTGTTACTGATATCCGCGATTATTTGCACATATGCGGTGTATACAGTGCATTTCGCTGACAACGTCGAAAGTGATATTCTTACGATAGATCGCAGCAACAACCCGCCAAAAGAGTCATTCCGTAAACCGGCGCCAATTCAAGCCCCTGTGAGTCAAGCACCTGTTAGTCAAACTCAACCACCAACGCAAGAAAAGAAGATAGTAAGCGAGGCGGGCCTGCCCTTTGACTTTCGCGTATTGTTTATCGCAGAAACCGCTGCATTCGCGGCGATAGAGCTAGATGGCGAGCAACAAGTAGCATCTGAAGGCGACTTACTTTTTGATACCGACGTGATAGTAGTAGGCATCTCAAACGATCATGTCGTGGTGAAATACAACAATAGCGAATTCACGCTGTATCCATCAACGCATCCCAACGCCGAACATGCGAGCACATCGAGAAGTCGTACGCAGAAAGATCCGCTGTTGATGACGGCAGAAGAAATTGGCACGCAACCTCGGATCATTTCTCACGTCGTGCGTTTAATACCTACACCCTATATCGCAGATGGCGTACTCGCAGACGTTGGAATGAACCCTAAGCTCTTTAAACAAGCGGGATTACAACCGGATGATGTGATTAAGAAGATCAACGGGAAGGTGGTCGCCAACGCAGAGCAATTCGCTGCATTTGAAAGCGAGTTTCACACGTACGATACGCTTGTGTTTGAAATTGAGCGCAAAGGACGTCGATTGACACTTTATCTCGATATTCCAGGTGACTCGCCAGAGTTTAGCCGCTGAATTGTTATCGCCACACTTCAAAATTCTACCCGAGGTTGTTACTATTTCCGTTTTGATTTCTTCTTGACCCATGACTTCGGAATTACATTCAACAGTTTTGCGCTTAGCGGGAAAAGCTGCCTTTGAAAAAGGCGAATCGCTATTTAAACAAAACGCAATTTTGGCGTTCAATTTAGACGGCAATCAGATTTCCGCGCAGGTACAAGATGCTTATGTGTTTGATATCAAACTCACCGTTTTAAACAATGGTTTTGACGGTGGTTGCACCTGCCCAGCGTCTGAAGGCTTTGACTTCTGTGAGCACTGCGTTGCTGTTGCATTGTATTATGAGCAAGAGCAAAAGGCGCTTCAAGAACTGCTCACTGGCAAACCGGCAGATCGCGTCAAAGGATATCTTCACACACTTAAAAAAGACGATCTGGCAACCGAACTGTACAAACTATTGTCCGAAGATGCGGATAGATTCAATCAATGGCTTATGTTTGCCAATATCGCGATTGGCGACTTCGATATAAAAGAAGCGAGAAAACGCATTGTAAAGGCAATGCCTATGCGAGATGTCTGGCGCTACCAACAAGTGAGGAATTATTTCGACAAAGCGCGTAAGCAAATGGGCTTTATCTTGGAAGTCATAGATAAGCTACCTGCAGAAAACGCATACCAACTTTGTTTAGTCGCGTTGATGCGATATGACAAAATTTTAGAGCGAATTGACGATTCAGGCGGTTTTCGGTTTGGCCTGTTCCACCTTATTGAAAAACACACTATCAATGCCTTTGTGGCAATTGAGGAATCTCACAACAACAAGTTAGCGCGACTACTTAACGTCTTAGACAATGAATTCACCCATGTGGATTTTGGTGACGTCGGCGCGAAGTTTATCCCACGCGAAAACAGTGAGTTTCAAGCGCTTTATTATGCTGAATTAGAAAAGCGATACACCGCACATACTGAAACGTCGTCCAAAAACCTCAAACTAACTTCCTATGCAAACTCGCTGGCGAACTATTATGAAAGACAAGGGGATTTAGCCACGTCAGCAAAATATGCTTTTCAAGCAAACCCCACTTTTTTGTCCAGTTATGGTTACGTAACGAAACTGATTAGTAGCCGTGAATATGAGCTTGCAGAGCAATATCTCAGCGCCGTTCACGACCGCGCAAAATCATATGAGGACAAATATAAGGTCCAGGTCGCCACCTATGAGTTGAAAACAGCGTTGGGTAAACCGGAGCAAGCAATTGACACTGCCTGGGCGCTTTTTGAAGCAAGTCTATCGGTCAATGATTTACAAAAAGTACTCGATTCTGCTGCCTCTATTAAAAGCAAAGGAAATACGCAGACTAAAATAGAGATATTAGAAAAAGCAGAAGCAAAGATAGTTTCGACGCTTAATACGAATTTGCCGAGCGATGCAAAAGACTTTACGCCATTGCTCGACTTTTATATCGCATTCAATCGCATTCCCAGCGCAATTCAGCTTGCGAGGAAGCATGAGTTTTTAGAGGACTCATTGCACGAGTTGGCTTATGTTTGTGTGCAAAATGCCTATCTCGATGACGGCATCAATTTGTATAAGCGGCTGATAAACCAGTATGTCCTTAAAGGGCAAACGAAGAATTATCAGACTGCGATTGATTTACTGCTAGAGCTCATTGAATTGAATGTAAAAGATGATGAGACGTCAAAGGTGGAAGAATTACGTGCAAAGGTAAATGTATTACTCAATGAAATCTGTTTTAGTCACGCAACGAAACAACAGTTCATGAAGATGTTTAATACGCAAATCCATACACAAGAAAGCTAGCGTCCACTAATCACTCCAACGTCAGCCACTTTTCAAATTCGCTTTTACCGTCACTGCCAAACACTTCTTCGTAAGTCTTAATGCCGTATTGATGGCGTAGCTGCTCAATTTGCTCCTGATTTTTGCTCGCAAAGTGGCTGAATCGTTCGATGACAAGTATGTGCTTGATAGTAGACAGATGGTATCTCGCGGGTGTGCTTGGTAGGTTCTTATTGACGACGATAGTACCTAAGTTGGGCATTAATTCTGCCAGATGGTTAGCTACATTGTACTCAATATCAGCTGCCATTACGGTGCCTCTATAGAGGTATTGCATTGATGCATCCAATCCAGAGGTTGTTATCGTATCTATGCCATACTTTTCTAGTGCGGCATACCATGTGAGCGACGAATACCCGTATGGGATCGCAACAGATTTGACTTGATCGATAGTGATATCGCTGTTTTCATTGGATACAAATGTAGATGAAACACCTTGCATAAATGGCAAGCTATAGATGTTGTGCTCTCTTGTATAGCGATAGGTCCGCCACTTCGGATTATCGGGAAAGATGAAATCAATGTCTCCTTTCTCTATCGCATCTTGGAGTTTTACGTAGTTCATCGGTTTGTATTCAAAAGTAAATCCATTTCGTTCTGCAAATAACGAGAGGATCTTATGCGCCAATCCCATATCATCGGCATTTGTAAAATCAAAAAGTGGATAATGATTTTGATCGCTCACGCCAATGCGAAATATTTTTTCCGCTTTCTCTTTTTGCTCCGTGGCAAATGCCGTGGTTGCAAATAGCGCCAACGTGAAAAATAAAAAAATGTATTTCATCAATTGCTCGATTTCTTCGTTAAATGCATAATTTGTATCGGCAACGTTAATCAAAAAAAGAGACTTAACTCCTGACTAAATAATGTGTTTTAATCCTTAACCACGAGGGTAAATGCGCAGCTATATAAGCAGTATCAATTTGAATATTATTTATTTGAGCGGTGAGTGTTTCAGCCGTTAATAACTAGTAAGTGCTTTAGCGCCTAGTGTTACGTCAAGCAATCAACTAATAAGGCCCAAGATAGTTATGTCACACGCGCGTTTTGCTGTTTTTGACGATATCAAGTTTGATATGCTCAAAGGCGTCTTGATCAATAGCGACGGCGAAGAGCTGCCGCTTGAACCGAAAATTCAAGCATTTCTAACCTTATTGGTCGAAAGTAATGGCGAAGTTATTGAGAGACAGCAAATACTGCAGGCACTGTGGGACGATCCTGACAAGGCCGACGAACGACTGCGCGCGCTAGTCAAGAAAACGCGCGAAGCGTTGAACGATAACGCTAAATCACCCAAATTCATTAAAACTATCCCCAAAAAAGGTTACAGGTTTCTACTCCCTGTCATATTTGAGACAGAATCAGAACAATCAAAAGCGTCCTCATTTCCAGTCGGAAGGTGGCTATCTGCGGTCGCTGGATGCTTTTTGGTTGTGGTCATGTTCTTTGCTGTACCGCATTTTCAGCCGACAGAAGATATCGCATCACACACGACATGGACAATCATTGAAGAACAGACGCAAGAGATTGATCATGGCCTAAGAGCCTATCACATTGCTGACAATACGTTATTTACCATCACAAATGACGATGAAATTGTATCTGCTTCATGGTATGCCGAACGACAGCTCGATATGCGCATTGAATTGAATGACAAACAACTGTTATTTGAGGGGCTTTCCTTGAATAAACAAGATGCCTATATTGTCACGCAAAAAAACAATTCTGTGGAGTTCACACACTGGGCACTTGATGATGATAAGAATCCCGCGCTTAATACAATAAATCTGACCCGCACACCGGCTCATTTTTTAGCGTTTGATAGTGATAGAGGCTCTATATATTTCAACGCTGGAAGTGAATCAGGGAGTCAGATCATAAAAATGAATATGACGGAACCAGTGCACAGCGAGGTATTAGTAGATAACTTGAGTAATGATATCGATGGGTTCCATATTTCAAAAACGCTGGAAAAAGTACTGCACTTCGACAATGATTTGGTGTCATCGACGTTGACAATTATTGATGTTAAATCAAATCAATCCGTCTCCAAAGAGTTCAATTTCCCTATCGAAAAAATAATAGATTCAGATGTGCAGGAAAGCGTGCTCTTGCTCGATGAAGACAAGCGTATTTTTGGATTGAATTTTGAAACGGATCACCTCACGCTGTGGCAAACGCCTCTGCAAAAGAGCGACCAACTCATAGGCGTGTGTGGCTACGACTGCGTATTGGTGCACAGGGCTGCGAATAAGTTTGATATTTATGCACATCCATTGATGGATATCGACGACGATCAGCTGACTACAGTAATTCCGCTGGGCACGTCGTCGGTGGTATCTTCTATGATAGCAGCAAACAATGAGGTGATTATTAGTAGCTATACGCCGGGTGGCATTGATGTCACCACAATAAAAGAAAATCAACAGGTATTAGCCGCGCAATTGAAAAGCCTGCAGTCTGCACAGCATTTGGTTTCCAATCGGACTAACTCTTTAATTGCTGGCTCAGAGGCGGATCGTATTTTTACGCTCAATCCTTTGTCAGGTGAATTTCGTTGGCTTGACATACCAATGAGCAAAACTGGATTTCCGCAGTTTGATTTATTCAATGACGACATAGTGTATTTCACTTCATTGGACCCGAGATTCGACACAAGCGTGTTCAAATACAGCCTTTCAAGCGACACTTATGAGCGGGTGGCGACGAAAGCATTGTTGCACCTACCGATGTC
>JBCDMA010000164.1:0-8800 GCA_038744645.1 Pseudomonadota bacterium
GATGAAAAGAACACCGTTGTGTTAGGGATCAGTCCTGACCCCGTTGCAAAACTGGATAAGTTTAGAACGAAGGAAAGCCTTAACTTCGATTTGTTATCTGATGAAGATCATGCAATAGCAGATGCGTTTGGCGTGTGGGGATTAAAGAAATTTATGGGCAAAGAGTACGATGGCATTCATCGCATCAGTTTTCTCATCAATGAAGAAGGTGTCGTCAAAGAGGTGTTTGACAAGTTCAAAACGAAGGACCATCACGACGTTGTGTTGGCGACGATGTAGACAATATCAAGCATCGGCCAATCATCTGAAACGAAGCAATCTTACATTTCCCATACTAGCCAAAGCATCATTGTGTCATAACTTCATCAATGCTTTGGCTTTTTAACGCGCGTGTAAAACGACAGATTCACCTACTTAGACACCGCCTCTTGTTCTGGCTCATGCGGAGGCGTAGACCATGCAGTGACAAGGGCTTTCACTAAGGTTGCAAGCGGAATGGCGAAAAATACACCCCAAAACCCCCATAGACCACCAAACAACAACACCGCCACAATGATGTATAGCGGATGCAAACTCACCGCCTCTGAGAACAATAGCGGCACCAGCAGATTCCCATCCAATGCCTGAATAATCAGGTACGTAGTAATCACCCATCCGGCCGGTGCCGTGAATCCAAACTGGAATAACGCAACAACCGCTACGGGCAACGTCACCACAGCTGCGCCAATAAAGGGAATGAGCACTGAAAAACCAACAAGTACACCTAAAAGCAGCGCAAATCTCAAATCCAATAATGTAAAGGCGACAACGCTCACCGATCCTACAATGATGATTTCGATGACCTTACCTCTAATATAATTGGCAATTTGTGTGTTCATTTCCTCACCTACTTGGCTGATCAGGCGTCTTTCTTTTGGCAAAATATCACTAATACTGCGCATAAAAATTTGCTTATCGCTTAACATGAAATACACCATAAGCGGCACTAAAATCATATAGATCACGAGCGCCGCCACATTGCCAATGGAGGATACGGAAAACGAAATCACCGTTTCTCCAAATTCGACAAGCTTGTCATTTATGCCCACTAACATATCTTCGATATAAGACAGCTCGATAGTATTAGGGTATTTCTCAGGTAGGCTCATGATCCAGGCTTGCGCACTGCCCCATATCAAAGGAATTTCTCTCACCAAATTTACACTTTGCTTTGAAATGATGGGTATCAAGCTGACCGCAGTGATAAATGAAAGAAAGAAAAACACGATTAAAACAAAGGTCGATGCCAAAGGTCTACCAACGCCGACTTTTTCAAGCTTGGTCACCGGTACATCTAACAAATAAGCAATGACGATAGCGACGATCACGGGTGTTAGAATGCCCCCAATGAAATAGAGAACTAATGTGCTAATGAGGATGAGCATCAAAAGCATGAGCGCATTTGGATCCGAAAACTTGCGCCGATACCATGAACCAAGAACTGAAAACATATTATTCCGTTGTTAAATTATTAAAATAAGATATTGATTTGTTTATATTAAATCTTTGTGGTTTTGCGTCGCATACACTAAGGATTTGCCATTAGTAACCGAAGTAATGTATACCACAATTAGAGGTAGACATTGACTGAGAGGTTTAACATCTTTAGCGAAACGTGGTAGTTATCTTAAAATTCATTTTGACAATAAATGCGTTAATATAAAGAACTGTTCAGTGATACGAATCATTAACGCATTTGCTGCAATTAAAATATACTTCTTTATGAGTCTTATTTTATTGAAAAATTTTATGAAACTTACCGATATTATTTTGAGTCGAAAATAATGATGTGTAAAGGTTATTGCACAAATATGAAGTGGATGTGAATATTGAAAAAAGTATTGCTATTTTCTGTGTTTATGGCGATGACAGTGGTGATTGCTGCGGTTGCGCGTGCACAAACGCTCGATAACGCCAAAAACAAGCTACCGGAAATTGGTGTAGTCGCGTCAGATGCATTGACCATCGATAAAGAAGTGATTTTGGGTGATGCCATCATGAAGCAACTCAGGGGACAAGCGCCACTGATAAATGACCCCGTGATAGAGGAATACATTCAAGACCTCGGTAATCGTCTAGTATTGCATGCAGACAACACGCGCTTTCCATTCAAATTCTTCATTGTTAATAACCCCGTATTGAATGCATTCGCCTTTTACGGCGGCTATATCGGTATACACTCTGGTCTTATTACTCGTGCACAATCAGAAAGTGAACTCGCTTCTGTGGTCGCTCACGAAATTGCGCACGTCACGCAGCGACATTTGGCTCGGCGCGCCCAATCGCAAAGCCGCAGCGGCCCACTTCAACTCGCTTCTCTTCTCGGCAGCATTTTGGTTGCACTGGCTGATCCAGAAGCCGGTGTAGCAGCCATGCAGGCCACACTTGGCGGCAGTCAACAGGCACAAATCAATTTTACACGCGGCATTGAAAGAGAAGCAGATAATATTGGTATCAGTATTTTGTATCGCGCCGGCTTTGATCCTAAGGGCGCACCCGCATTTTTTGGCAGATTAGCCGAACAGGCACGCAGTTCGTCCGTCCAACTCGCATTCCTTAGAACGCACCCACTGCCGCAGGAAAGGGTTGCAGAAACAATAACGCGCGCGAATGCATTTGGAGAGCGAAAAGTCGCGCCATCATTGTCTTTTGGACTCGTTAGAGCAAGATTAAATGCGCGATACTTACTCAATGAAGAGAGAGCGCTACAGGTTTACAGCGCAGAGGTTGAACGCCTTACGTCAGATACCAACCGCAACAAAGCAAGTGTGGCACTTAAAACAGCGAAGTATGGTCATGCAATAGCCTTATTTGAAAATGAAAAATTCGAAGATGCTCAGGCGCTCATCCTTGAATTACTGAAAGACGACGCAGAAAATCTATTTTACTTGGACCTTTACACTGATGTGTTGCTAAAACAGCAAAAACATGACGCTGCTATCAAAATGCTCACCAGTCACTGGCAACATAGGCCACAGAACAGAGTACTCGCTTTAAATTTAGCAAACACACTCCTTTATGCGGGGGAGTTCGACGAAAGCATTCAGATATTGCGCGACATGCTGCTAGTTGACAGTGAAGATTTGCTTGCCTATCAGCTCTTGCATGATGCCTACCGCCAATCACAAAACAAAAAAGATGCACACATTACTCAGGCAAATATCTACGCATTGATATCTGCCTATCCACTCGCGATCAATGAACTACAGTTTGCATATAACTTTTCGTCTAATGATACGCTTGAACGACAACGCATCACCGGAATGATTGAAAAGATGCGCAACGCACAAGAGACTACGCGCCGGCTAAGTCTCTAATAACGTTTGCGAGCGTTTCGTTTGTGACTTCACCCAGCAGTGGCCCTTGCACCTCACCATCGGGTGTAATGATATAGGTAGCTGGCAAATAGGCTGGCTTATCAAACGGAAGCTGCGTTTTAATAAATGACACAAGGTCAAATTGCATATTGTACTTATGTTTAAGTGCACCAAGCGCCTCTTCGGTTAGGTTATCGTAACTGATTGCAAACAAGTGTGTATTGTCTGGCTTTGATTCATTGAAGGCGTTTAACTCCGGGATTTCTTTCAAACAGGGCGCACACCATTCAGCAAAAAAATTTATGACAACAAAATCGCCTTCAAGCTCACTCAGTTTGACCTTTTTTTCATCCAGCGTCTTAAAGTCATACTGTTGAGAAGAAAAGACAAAGAGACCGGTTAAAAATGCGGCACTCACAAAACAGATAATGATTATTTTTTGCTTCATAGACACCAACGTGGCAGAATTTTCGTCCTTTTTAGTTACTTCACAAACACAGCCACAGAATCATGCCGAAAATGAAATATTTACACAACCCTAGGTGTAGCAAAAGTCGTCAAGCATTAAACATCCTTAATGAACTTAACGTCGACATTGAAATTATTGAATACTTAAAGCAACCCTTAACGCGTGAAGAATTGAACCTGATTTTTACTAACTTAGGCATAGATTCGGCACTGGAAATGATGAGGCCAAAAGAAGCAGAATTTGCAGAAGCGGGTTTGAGTAAATCATCATCAAACGACAGTTTATTAGATGCAATGGTAAAATATCCAAAACTCATTGAGCGCCCCATTTTATACAGTGATAGCCAAGCGGTAATTGGGCGGCCACCTGAAAAAGTAAAAGGTATCATCTAGCCCATGAATCCTGTCCTTGTGATGTATTACAGTCGACACGGCAGTACGCTGCAACTGGCTGAAAAAATTGCGGATGGTGCTGAATCTGCAGGTTGCGAGGCACTTATGAGATGCGTACCGGAAGTCTCAGACAATCTTGATGGTAAAAAAGCAAGAGTACCTGATGCTGGCAATCCGTATGTAACAAAACAGGATTTAATCGAATGTTCGGCGCTAGCGTTAGGAGCGCCGACGCATTTTGGCAATATGCCTGCCCCGATGAAATACTTTTGGGATTCAACCACGGACTTGTGGCTAAAAGGCAGCTTGGTTGACAAACCCGCCTGCGTATTTACAAGCACAAGCTCAATGCACGGTGGTCAGGAAAGTACGCTACTTAGCATGATGCTGCCGCTGTTACATCACGGCATGTGCCTTATGGGAGTTCCCTACACCGAAGCTGCGTTACACGAAACGAAAACCGGCGGTACACCTTATGGTGTCAGCCACGTCTCAACGCGAAGCGACGATGACAGCTTGAGCGATGACGAAGTAACATTGGCAATGGCGATGGGCAAACGACTGGCTTTATGGGCAAAGAAGAAATAATGAACAACGTTAAACCAATGGCACCACGAACACGCTTTTACCGCCACATGGCGCTTTTAAGCCATCTTGCGCTTATCGCTTGGATGGCAATTTGGTATTTTCTTCTTGGCAGTAAGTTTGACTACAGCGTGACGTTTATACTACTGGTCTATATTGTTCCACTGTTATTGCCGCTTCGCGGTGTTATTTTGGCAAAGCCTTACACACATGCATGGGCATGCTTTATCGTGTTGTACTATTTTCTGCATGCAATCACGGTGCTATACGCTGAACCGGCTTTTCGATGGCATGCGGGACTAGAACTATTTTTGGCGACAACCATGTTCATTGGTTGCAGTCTTTTTGCGCGGTTACGCGGTTCAGAGCTTGGCACCAGTTTGAAAAAACTGAGCGAAGTGATGAAAGAAGAGAAAAATTACTTTGAGAAGGAGAAAACATCATCTAAATAGACGTGACGCATATCCGTAATAGCCATGCATGTGCTATTCATCAGACGGTGAATCGAGCACTTTCTTTAGAAAAGGAAGGGTGATTGACTGTTTTTCTTGTAGTGAATACCCATCGATTATCTCTATGATGCTCAGCAACTGATGTAAGTCCCTGTTACGTGTTTTCAGCAAGTGGCGGGCGCAATGTGAGGGGAGTTTAAACCCTCTTTCTCTGGCATGCTCCGTTAAGATCTCCATTTTATCATCATCAGAATAGGTCTTTAGCTTGAATCGCGTCCCCCAATTGAGTCTGCTCACAAGATCAGGTAGTTGTAGCTTAAGTGAATCAGGCTTTTTATTAGCTGCAAACACAATGAGTTTACCCCCTGTTTCACGTAGTTTGTTGATCAAATCAAACAGGGTGATTTGCCATTGTTCATCATTTGCAAATGCCTGAAGATTATCGACACAGATGACAGCGTTATCTTCAATATCACCTAGGATTTCAGTGGGCATTTGCATCAGATAGCGACTATCCAGATAGATACAAGGTAATTTAAGATGCTCCGCAAAACGACAACAGGCGTGCAAAAGATGCGTTTTCCCAACGGCGTCTTTACTGTACAAATAGGCAGTATAAAGCGCGTCATTTT
This sequence comes from Pseudomonadota bacterium, assembly GCA_038744645.1. Classification (GTDB taxonomy): domain Bacteria; phylum Pseudomonadota; class Gammaproteobacteria; order Enterobacterales; family Alteromonadaceae; genus Glaciecola. The sequence continues at coordinate 5,887 of JBCDMA010000164.1, forward strand.
TACTAGAAACGGCACTGATCTTTTCCATTAAAAACGTGGTGACTAAGGTGTTTTTATCAGATATAAAATTATCAAAGTAATAATCAGGGATGTGAATAATTGGCAGAGTCATTTGACTCATTAAGGAACCCACCTGAAGCTCAGTTGTTCAAGGTCGTCATCTTCTCCGCCCGTTTCTGCTTGCGCCTTGTTGGCTCGTACTCGTTCATCAATGGTCAACATTTCAACTAGTTTATCCGCGTCATCAATAATCTCCACTGCAAATGAGGACACTGCTCCTTGTTGTTTCACCAAGTCAACCGATCGCACCATCGGATTGGTATCGAGCAGACTTTCCACTTGTGATAGGCGCTTTATGGATGTGATGTTCTGAAAAGTAACGCCTATGGTTGATGTAGATTGCTGCGGCGCGGATACAATGGCAAAACGCGAAGCCAAGTCATCCGCATACTTGTCGACCAGTTGGTCAAGCAATACCCCTGGATCACTGCCAAACAGCTGTCCTGTCACTGTCCCATTCGATGTCACGATGACAAAGTCCAGTCTTAAATCGGCGTCCATTGGCACCAGTTCTGGTCTTGATATCCTTTCTAACATATCGCCCGATTGAGAATCGTTAGTCCGATTGTCTTCCAGACCTTCAAAGATGACATCGTCTTGTGCATTGTCATCTGATGGCTTCTCACTCGCCGCAGCATCATCAATGACGTTTTGAGCAGTCATCAAACGCAACTGGTATTCTTCTAGTCTCTGATTATTAACTGACTCTATTTCGGCGGTCTCGACCTGGCTAAGGGAAAGACTGATGAAATTATCCGTACGATATCTTGACGATTGTTGTACCAGCCGACTGACGTTTTGTGACCAAACATCATACCCAGTGACTCTTCGACTGTCTTCAATATCGCCCACTGGTATAAGTAATTCAACACCGCGTTTGTTTGCCGCCATGCCCACCGCTTGACCAAAGGGAACTAAATTGTTTTCAGACGCATAGTTAAAGCCGTTTCCATCGCGATATCCGAACCAGACAATTGCTGAGGGTCGCAACTGCGACCAGACAGGTAACTGCAAATTGTCCAGCAGATTAATGATCCTTTGCTTGTTAAATGTTGCTGTAAGTACCAGCTGATCGTCATTTTGCTGGGTTCGGCTGCTGATCAAATATTGTTCATAATTTGATATCGACCGCTCAATTGATGGGTGTCTTAACACATCCTTATTGCCCGAAGTTTTGACAAACACCTGCTTAAGTGCTTCTTTCAGATAAGTTTGTAATTCGGTGCGATCTTCGATGACAACGACAGCCTCGTTAACTGCGACCTGAGAACTTGCAACAGTAAAATTACTTACGGTGTACCCAAAATACAATAGAAAAAACAGCGCAAAAGAATAACGTTTTTTTAATAGCTGCATGGCCATTAGTTATGGTGAAAATTTTGTATAGTGTGATGCAAAGCTTGTATTTTTTCATCTTTTATTTTCAATCGTTTGTGGGCCTTGGTAAAATTGTCAGGGACACTCAATTAAGGAATGCATAGTGGAAGAAAACAAACCGTCTTTGAATTATAAAGACGCTGGCGTTGATATAGATGCAGGCAATCATCTTGTAGAGAGAATTAAGTCAGTCACCAAATCAACGCATCGCCCTGAAGTCAAAAGCAACCTTGGTGGATTTGGTGCTTTATGTGCTATTCCTTCTAAGTATATGAATCCTCTCTTGGTATCAGGTACCGACGGTGTAGGTACCAAGCTTAAGCTGGCCATTGAGCATGGCATATATGATGGATTAGGCATCGATCTGGTCGCCATGTGCGTGAACGATCTCATTGTGCAGGGTGCAGAGCCATTATTCTTTTTAGACTACTACGCGACTGGTAAGTTAGATGTCGATGTTGCTGCCAAGGTCGTGAGCAGTATTGGCGACGGATGCAAGCAGTCAAATTGTGCGCTTATCGGCGGTGAAACGGCTGAAATGCCTGGCATGTATCGGTCAAAAGATTTTGACATTGCAGGATTTTGTGTTGGCGTAGTCGAGCAAGATAAGGTCATTGACGGCAGCAAGGTAGCACAAGGAGATGTCATCGTCGCATTAGGTTCTTCCGGCCCCCACTCAAATGGCTATTCACTGATTCGCAAAATATTAGAGGTAGCATCAATTGACCCTTCTGAAGAGCTAGATGGAAAACCCATTCTCGAGCATCTTTTAGCGCCGACAAAAATCTACGTTAAAAGCATTTTGACATTACTCGAAAGCATCGATGTGCATGCTATTTCTCACATCACCGGCGGCGGGTTCTGGGAAAATATACCGCGCGTGCTTCCACCCAACACCAGTGCAATCATCGACAGCAGAAGCTGGCAATGGCCGAGCGTTTTTGAACTGTTGCAAACATCCGGTGGCGTCAGTCGCGATGAGATGTATAGAACCTTTAATTGCGGCGTTGGTATGGTAATAGTGTTATCGCCAGAAGAAGTAGAAGAAGCTCTTTACCAATTGCAAACACTCGGTGAAAAAGCCTGGGTGATTGGCGAAATTTCCGCGTTAACTGAGAACTCACCTGTTATCATCAAGTAACATGCACTCGCGAAAGAAAATAGTTATACTGATTTCGGGCAACGGCAGCAATGCACAAGCCATCATAGAAGCGTGTAACGAAAACAAAATACACGGCGACGTCGTTGCTGTAATCTCTAACAAGGCCAATGCGTATGGCTTGATCAGGGCCAAATCTTTTTCGATCCCGGCGCAGACAATTGAGCACAGCAAATACGATTCGCGTGCAGCCTTTGATAACGCCATGATGGATCTCGTTGACAGCTATGCCCCCGACCTTATCGTTCTCGCCGGGTTTATGCGCATCCTTACGCCTAATTTTGTCGGAAAATACCTTGGCAAGATGCTCAACATTCA
>JBCDMA010000165.1:0-8734 GCA_038744645.1 Pseudomonadota bacterium
ACTGAAAAGCGCACGCTTATTACAGCAACTCATGATGACCAAATGCAAAAATTAATGGATTCATGCCAATAAAATACACGCATATTATTTTTGATTGGGACGGCACTTTGATGGATTCATCTGCAAAGATAGTGCAGTGTATGCAGTTAGCGGCAGAAGACATAAATCTTGAACCACCTACATCAGAACAAGTAAAAGAAATAATAGGTATAAGTCTTGTACCAGCAATTCAACGGTTGTTTGATGTCGACGACAAGACATCAGCAACTATTGCCAAGCATTATAAAACCCATTATCTAGAACGCGATCAAACACCGTGTCCGCTTTTCCCCGGTGTTGTTTCAACGCTATCGGTATTACAACATGAGATGACACTTGCAGTGGCGACAGGCAAAGCGAGGAGAGGATTAGAACGCGCTTGGCAAATGACAAATTCCAGCCACTACTTTTCAGACTCAATCTGTTCTGATGAAGCTGAATCAAAACCATCACCAGATATGTTGATTCAACTGCTAGAAAGATGGCAAGTGGATGTATCCAAGACGTTAATGGTGGGAGATACCATTTACGATATGCAGATGGCAGAAGCGTTAAGCATGCCTAGAATTGCTGTGACGTTTGGCGCTCATGACGCTGAAAGGCTCAAACAGTATTCACCACTTGCTACGATTGATGCAATTCATGAACTGAAAGATGTCGTTGGCCTGTAAATAAATTTATTGGAATCTGATTAAATTTTATGAATTATTCACTTTTATATCAACAAATAGATAGCCTTACGAAAAGTGAAAGTGACTTAATTGCCAATCTCGCCAATACATCTGCCGTTTTGTTTGATGCATTGGACAATATCAACTGGTGCGGATTCTATATGGCCAAAGAAGACGCGTTAGTGTTAGGGCCATTCCAAGGTAAACCTGCATGCGTCAACATAAAAAAGGGGCATGGCGTTTGCGGCACCGCAATGAAATTGTGCGAAACACAAGTTGTTGATGATGTACATTCGTTTGAAGGGCACATTGCTTGTGATACTGCATCTGAAAGTGAGATTGTGATACCCATTGTCGTTGAAGCACAAGTGATGGCAGTGCTGGATATAGATTCACCCGTCAAATCTCGGTTTGCATCTGAAGATAAAACAGGCCTAGAGGCTATAGCGCAACTTACACGTAGATTTTGGCAATGAAATCATCCGTAGATATTCATATTTATCTGTCGACTGTTGAGGATATGGAAGATTGGCATGCTGATGCTCAAGAAGCCTCGGATGCGCTCAATGATATTTTGCATCTCATGTATGACAAAGCTGACATTGATATCAACACCGATACGCTGATTAAAAAGCTAGAAACTGTATGGGAAACTTGGCACAAACACCCTGACTTGACGTATATAGATACCGAAGATTTTTCAAATTGGGTAGATCAAGAATTAAATACTTGAAATAATATGCACAATATTAGGAATAGCTGCACATAAACAACACTAAATGGAACAAAACAAACTAACTTCTAACGAAGAGATAATCGGCTTTCTATGCGAATCTTTTCCACTTTGTTTTTTTAACGGTAACGATGTCAAACCGCTCAAGATAGGCATTTTTAGAGATGTGGCGGACAGACTTGTAGATGAGCAGCGCGTAAGTAATCGCTATTTGCGGATTGCGTTGAGGCATTATACCAATAGCTGGCGATATTTATCGGCCGTAGTTGAGGATGCCTCGCGAATCGATTTAGATGGTAATGAAGTTGAGTCAGTATCTGCTCAGCACGCTGAACACGCAGCTCAACAGCTTAAAGAGAGTAAAGAGCGCGCTGCAGAAAAACGCAAGCAAAAGGCCAAGGAATCTAAATCAAAATTAAAATTTAATAGAAAACCGTCAGGAAAACCTGACGGCAAAATACCGATTAAACATCGAAAATCAAAGCTGTCAAAGCCAACAATCGTTCGATCTCTTTCTCAGGATGAGTTAAAGTCAGGCGTAAGAGTTTCCGTTAAGCTAGGTAAGCAGCCGATGGAGGCCGTTATTACTGAAGTCGCAAAAGACGGCGTCACTGTGCAACTTAACTCTGGAATGACAGTCAAAGTCCAAGAATCGCAACTGAAGATGGTGGCGAATAAACGATAACTAAGGTGGTATTATGAGTAGAGCAGGTTACTCACGATTGTGTATTAATTTTCCGCTGAAGGCGCTCGCCAGTTCACTCTTGATTGGATTGGCAGTTGTAACAACGTCTTCTGCAGACGTATCCGACAAGGCGAGTGAATTACCTGTTCTTGAGCAAGAAAAACAACACTCCATCGCAGCCAAACGCATTTCCAATACCTTCGCCAGAGCACATTACAAAAAATTTGACATCGACGACGAGTTATCAAAGCAGATATTCACTCGCTATATAGACGCGCTTGACGCAAATAAGCACTTTTTTCTACAAAGCGATGTCAATAAATTCGACGGATTTAAGACGAGTTTTGACGATGCGGTGCGAATCGGCGACCTTTCCATTGCTTATAGCATATATATGCTCAACCTCGAACGACGTAAAGAACGTTTTAAATATGCAATCACGCTGTTAGACGAAGCATTCAATTTCGAAAAAGAAGGCGATAAATTTTTCTACGATCGCGAAGATGCTGATTGGCCGACATCGCGTAATGAAATTAACGAAGTGTGGCGACAACGCGTAAAGTATGACGCGCTTAGTTTGAAGTTAGCCGATAAAACCGACGAAGAAATCAAGGACATCTTAACAAAACGTTATAACCGCGCCATAAGGCGCTTATCGCAAACGAACAGCGAAGATGTTTTCCAGACCGTCATGAACTCATTTGCTCGCAGCATTGAAGCACATACCAGTTATCTTTCACCAAGCAGAACCGAACGTTTTCAGATGGACATGAATTTATCCTTAGAAGGAATCGGTGCAGTACTGAGAACCGAAGACGATCACACCACCGTCGTTAGCGTGGTCGCGGGTGGACCTGCAGACAAGAACGGCCAGATAAAACCTGAAGATAAAATATTGGGCGTCGCGCAAGAAGACGAAAAGACATTTATTGACGTTGTTGGTTGGCGTTTAGATGATGTGGTTGACCTTATCAAAGGACCGAAGGGCAGCATTGTTAAGCTACAAGTCCAAAAAGGCGGATCAACAGCGAAGAAGGTCATGGAGCTGGAAATCACGCGTGACAAGGTTAAGTTAGAGGATAAGGCTGCGAAATCTGATGTCATCAAAGATGAATCTGGTCAAAGTATTGGGGTTATCGATATCCCGTCGTTTTACCACAACCTCCATGTTGACGTTCGGAAACTGCTGGATGAACTAAAAGCGCAGCAAGTCAAAGGGGTTATTGTTGATTTGCGCGGTAACGGTGGCGGCTCGCTTCCTGAAGCCATTGCGCTATCTGGCTTATTCATAGAAAAAGGCCCGATCGTGCAAATTCGTCACGAAAGTGGTCAAATTGAGGTCAACTATGATCGCGACGGACAAATTACGTATGACGGCCCGCTAACTGTACTCGTGGATAGATTCAGTGCGTCTGCAAGTGAAATCTTTGCGGCAGCGATGCAGGATTTCAATCGCGCCATTATCATTGGCGAGCAAACTTTTGGTAAAGGCACTGTGCAACAGCACAGGCCACTGGGTAGAATTTACGACTTTTTCGAAAACAAGCTAGGTGCTGTGCAATATACCATGGCGAAATTTTATCGAATAAGCGGTGGCAGTACGCAGCACAAAGGAGTATTACCTGATATTTCTTACCCAAGCCCCATCGTTCCAGAAGAGTGGGGTGAATCACGTGAAGAAAACGCCCTCCCTTGGGACAGCATTCAAAAGGCAAAATACAATCAGGTAACCGACAGTCACCGCATGATTGACATGCTCACTGCAAAACACAACGCGCGTGCACTAAAAGATCCTGAATTCCAATATATCTTTCAAGACATCGAAGAATACAAAGAAAATAAAGACAAAAACTATATTTCACTCGTTGCATCTGAGCGTATCGCTGAAAACGAAGCATCCGATATCAAACGCTTGAACCGAATAAACGAACGATTGGATCGCTTGGGTCTGACAAAAATCGAATCTTTGGACGACGATTTACCCGAGGTGCTTGACGACATTGACCCATTTTTAGATGAAGCGATACAAATTACAGGGGATATGATTGCATCAGGTAGCTACGCACTTAATATTTAAGTCCTAAATCAACCTTGATAATAAAAGCATAGCAACAAAAAAATAATAATATTTATCTCAAGGGGAAAACATGTCGGCTAGAGGGCAATTCTCTTCAAGGATAGGGTTTGTCCTGGCTGCAGCAGGATCTGCAGTTGGCCTTGGAAACATTTGGGGATTCCCCACGCGCGTCGCTGAAAATGGTGGCGCAGCTTTCATACTAATGTATCTAATACTAGCGTTTTTGTTGGCCTATCCTGTCTTGATGGCTGAACTCATCATCGGTAGAGCAAAACGCGCAAACATGGTGGGCGCATTACACCAGATCACAGGCAATGCGTTTGGCAGCTTTGTCGGCAGTATCGGTGCAATTACCGTCATTCTCATACTTGCGTTTTACAGTATCGTAGCCGGATGGATGATCGCCTACGTTTTTGACTCCTTGCTAAGCGTCTTCAATGTGGATGTTAGCTGGTTCACAGCTGATTCTATCAGTCGAAATTTAATGTTCATGGCACTGTTTTTAATTCTTACGTGCTATGTCGTTATTGGTGGCGTGAGTGCGGGCATTGAAAGGTGGTCAGTGCGGCTTATGCCGACGCTTTTAATGTTGATGGCATTGCTAATTATTTACGTCAGTTTTCAAGATGGTGCAGTGGAAGGTTGGAAAAAACTGCTGATCCCAGACGTGAGCAAAGTATTTCAACCCACATTGATGTTGGATGCGATGGGACAAGCGTTTTTTTCCATGTCACTTGGCGTTGGAACAATGTTGGTCTATGGTTCATATGTCCAGAAAAAGGAAAACTTACCGTCATTGGGTGCAAGTGTAGCCTTAGTTGATATTGGTGTTGCGATACTTGCTGGCATGTTAATGATTCCCGCTATGTACGTTGCCTTGAATAACAACGTCACCATCTTTTCTGACAGTGGCGCATTGTTGTCCGGCCCTGATCTGATATTTCAAGTTTTGCCGTCGCTGTTCAGTAACATTGGATTTATTGGTGCTTTTGTCGCAACGATATTTTTTTTATTGATGGTGATTGCGTCACTGACGTCGTCGATTTCCATGCTTGAAGTGCCCGTCTCATTTTTAGTCGATAACCGCGGCATGAAACGACCAATAGCGACAACGATGCTCACGGTGGTAGTGTTTTTAATCAGTGCAACGATTGTGCTTAACTTCGAGCAATTGTTTGGTTTAGTGATTGCTATAACGACGAAATACAGTCAACCATTACTCGGGTTGATGCTTTGTATATTCGCCGGTTGGCTGTGGAATCGACATCAAATACTAGAAGAACTCAAACACGGAGACCCAGAAACAGAAACAACGATTTTCTGGCGATTATGGCCTTGGTATATAAAATTCATATGCCCGGTTTTTATCGCATCCAATTTTTACTTGTCCATCGCATAAACCATCGAGAGAGGAAATGGAAAAAACAACAAACGAAACGCCACAAGTAAAAGCGCCGTCTCTTGTCGATTGTTTAATTCCCATACTGGTGATCATGCTGCTCATGGCGTCTGCAGTTTGGTTGTTTGGCAATGACTCTTCATATGGTCCAAATCAGATTGCTCTGATCATCGGCATGTTCATCACCGCAATCATTGGGTTAAAAAATGGATATACTTGGAAAACCATCGAACAAGGAATAGTAAACGGCATCTCGATGTCGCTTGGAGCCTGTCTAATCCTCCTCACTGTAGGTTCTCTCATTGGCACATGGATGCTGTCTGGTACGGTACCCACGTTAATCTATTATGGTCTCTCTTTGCTAAGCCCATCTTGGTTTTATCCGGCTGCATTGTTGGTTTGCGCTATCGTTGCCATGTCAATTGGCAGCTCATGGACGACGGCTGCAACGGTGGGCGTCGCCCTTATTGGTGTTGCAACAGGAATGGGTTTGTCACTTCCAGTCGCTGCGGGAGCCATCGTTTCAGGCGCATATTTTGGTGATAAATTGTCACCTCTGTCAGAGACAACCAATCTCGCACCTGCGGTTGCAGGCACAAATTTATTTGAACACATTCGCTACATGCTTTGGACAACAGTGCCAAGTGTTGTCATCGCGCTGATACTATTTACCTTTCTTGGTTTTCAAATTGACACCACTGCAAGCGCGGAAAAAATTGAAGAAATGCGCACGCTGCTAACATCAAATTTCGCTATAGCGTGGTACACACTGATCCCATTAGTCATTCTCCTCACACTCGCGCTTAACAAAATGCCGGCATTCCCTGCCATTGCTATCGGTGCTGTATCAGGCGGTGTTTGCGCTATTTTGTTTCAATTGGATGTTGTGCTAAGTATGCTAGATAGTGGTCGCGGTGACATGATAGAAAGCTTAATGGTTGTTTGGACCGCAATGTTCAGCGGTGTCACTTTCTCTACTGGCGTTGAGAACTTTGACAATCTTATTTCTAGAGGCGGCATGTCAAGCATGCTCAATACAGTGTGGCTCATTATCTGCGCAATGTCTTTCGGCGCCGTGCTAGAAAAGGTGGGAATCCTTAAGGCCATTGTGTTTTACATTTTAAAAGGCGCAACGTCTGCAGGTTCAATGATAAGCAGAACTATTCTGACATGTATCGGCACCAATCTCGTCACAGCCGACCAGTATATGGCTATCGTGATGCCAGGAAGAATGTACAAGGAAGAATTTTCCAAACGCGATTTACATCAACTCAATCTATCTCGAAGCCTCGAAGACGGCGGCACCATTACTTCGCCATTGATCCCTTGGAATACCTGTGGTGCTTATATGCAATCAGCACTAGGCGTACTTGTTATAGATTTTTGGATTTACGCCTTCTTCAATCTCATTAATCCGATATTGGCAGTGCTTTATGCTTACTTTGGAATAAAAATATTGCGTCTGAAACCGCCAAAGATAGAAGTAAGATCACCCGCGTAACACTTTTTTTCGTATGTTAGTAACCTAGCTGCTATTTACGCCATCGTTCATCCGCTTTTTTGATAGAAGGTACATTATGACCAATGCATACATTAAACGACGTCTTGACTATCAACCTTCGGACTTTTTAATCACCGAAACAAAATTGAATGTCACGCTTGACCCAGACAGTACTATGGTTGAATCCAAGTTACGCGTAACGAGAAACTCCGCGGTTAAGGCAAAGCAAGACAATGCACTGGTATTAGACGGCGTAGATTTAACGCTGAAAAGTGTCGCGATGGATGAAAAGCCGCTGACGGAGGGTGAAGATTATATTGTAAGTGAAGAACAGCTATCGATATTACATCCAAAAGACAGTTTCACTTTAACCGTTAAAAATACGATATCACCGAAAAACAACACCAGCCTCGAAGGGCTGTATTTCATGCAATCCTTTTTCTGCACTCAATGTGAAGCGGAAGGCTTTAGAAAAATCACATATTACCTCGATAGACCTGACGTGTTATCCACGTTTTGGGTGACGATAACGGCGCCTGCAAATGAATATCCCTACTTGTTATCAAACGGCAACTTGGTCAACAGCTCGCAAACCGATGAGATGAAATCCGTCACTTGGTACGATCCATTCCCTAAACCCTGTTATCTTTTTGCGCTGGTGGCGGGTGACTTCGATGTGTTAGAAGATACCTTTACGACAAAAGACCTGCGGAACGTGAGCTTGCAGCTTTTTGTAGAAAAAGGAAGAAAGCATCAAGGCCAGTTTGCATTAGACAGTCTAAAACGCGCAATGAAATGGGATGAGGAGCGCTATGGTCTTGTCTATGATCTTGATATCTACATGATCGTCGCTGCGGATTTCTTCAATATGGGGGCAATGGAAAACAAAGGCCTCAATGTGTTTAATTCGAAATTTGTATTGGCCGAACCTAAAACAGCAACAGATATTGACTTTTTTAATATTGAATCGATTATCGCACACGAGTATTTCCACAATTGGACAGGGAATAGAGTCACCTGTCGGGATTGGTTTCAATTGAGCCTAAAAGAGGGGTTAACCGTTTTTCGAGACCAACAGTTCAGCGCTGACATGGCAAGTGACCTTAGCACTAGAATTAGCCAGGTGAAAACCATTCGCGGGCACCAATTCACAGAAGATGCCGGGCCAATGAGTCATCCCATAAGGCCAGATGAAGTCATGGAAATGAACAATTTTTATACAGTTACCGTCTATGACAAAGGGGCTGAAGTGATCCGTATGTTGCATACCTTGCTCGGCGAAGCGGGTTTTGTCGCAGGCATGAAGTTGTATTTTGAACGCTTTGACGGTCAGGCGGTTACCTGTGACGATTTTGTTGAAGCGATGCAAGATGCCAATGACGAAGATTTAACGCACTTTAAATCCTGGTATTCACAAAGCGGTACGCCGCAGATCTCGATAAAGCGAGAAAGCGTGGGGGATTCGACATCATTTGTCTTTCAACAAGTAACGCCAAAGACCGCTGATCAGGACGATAAAGTCCCACTGTATGTGCCCATCAGGACCGAATTCCTAAGTAAAGATACAGGAAGTAAACGAGCAATATCTGAAGGCACCCGTAACATCATTGTCGATTCTGAAACGGCGTC
>JBCDMA010000166.1:0-8725 GCA_038744645.1 Pseudomonadota bacterium
ACGGCAAGTACGACATTGCATCTCTGATTGAGAAAATCGTGTATTTTAAAGAAAAATACAATCTTCAAATTTACCTTGAGCCCGGTGAAGCCATTGCAATTAACACGGGTGTGCTGGTATCTGAAGTACTGGACATAAAGCAAAACGATAAAGACTTGGCAATACTGGATACATCGGCAACATGCCATATGCCAGACACGCTGGAGATGCCGTACAAAGCAGACGTTATACATGCAGCCAGCGATGAATCACTTGCTCATTCTTATAGACTGGGCGGACAAACCTGCTTGGCAGGTGATGTCATGGGCGACTACTCATTTGATTCGCCATTAACGGTAGGGTCACGCATCATGTTTGATGACATGAGCCATTACACAATGGTAAAAACCAGTACCTTTAATGGGATCCCGCTACCCTCTATCGCTATCTGGAATTCGTACACGGATGAAGTGAGATTAGTGAAGCAATTTGGTTACGAAGACTTTAAGTCGAGACTTTCCTAATCATAAAAAACAAACAACAAATAACAAACCACAAAGAACTAACAACAGTGCCTAACAACCCATGAATGAATTTGACCAACTTGCTGCCCCCGGATACCCCATCTTTATTGGTTCTGAAATTAAGCACCCGCTCCCTCAAGATGCTTTTTTTCATGTGTTACCTGTTCCTTATGAGGCGTCTGTTTCTTATGGCGGCGGCACTTCAAATGGCCCTTCCGCCATTCTGCAAGCATCCTGGCAATTAGAACGCTTTGATGGCAAGAGTCATCCGTGTGATCTGGGTATTTACACACACCCGCCTGTCGATATGTCTGGTGATGCAGAAACTATCATCGATAAAATCGCTGAAGACACCCGCAACATTCTTAATTTAGGTAAGTTTACAGTCGCTTTTGGAGGAGAGCATACCGTTACATACGGTATTGTTAAGGCGTTGATCGGCGCGGGCGTTGGTGATTTTGGTGTAGTACAAATTGATGCCCACGCAGATTTGCGAGATGCATACGAAGGTAACCGCTATAGTCACGCGTCAGTGATGAAACGTATTGTCGATGAAAACATACCCCTTGTTCAGTTGGGCGTGCGTGCATTCTGTGATGAAGAAAGAGAAATCAGAGAAAAATTCGGCGTCGTATATCACGACGCTGATGAGTTAGTACCAAAAGGTATTTCAGACATACAGCTACCAGACGATTTTCCAGAAAAAGTTTTCTTTACACTGGATGTCGATGGTATGGACCCATCAATCTTCCCGTCAACAGGAACACCAGTCCCTGGCGGACTGCTCTGGTATCAAACCCTTGCACTGTTTGAATCGGTAGTGAAGCAAAGGCAGATCATCGGCTTTGATATTATGGAATTTGCGCCAATAAAAGGGTTTCATGCATATGAATTCAGCGCATCAATGCTTATCTACAAAATGATGGGGATTGTGCAGCGGCATTTGAATACATCGACTGATTAAGACGGTTTAACGATAAGCAAAAGCGTGTTTTTCGCGAGATCTTTAAGATATATGGTTCATTTTCCTTTGACGATAAACCAACCACACAATACACCGATAAGCATACCGACAGGTGCAAAGAACAGGGGTGCAATCACTAACTCTAATCCATGTGGAAAGCCTGGATAAGGAACATCGGGTAAAAAATTCGGCCAATAAACCAAGTTTATCCAAAACATAATGACAAAAATGGCTAAAGCACCGCACACCATCACCACATAACATTTTTCCGCGCTGGTTTTTCGTTTTTGTGCGATGACTACCAGAACTGCAAGCAAAATAAAGGGAAACACACTCAGTAATGAGGTGAAAAAAGGATTGCGTTTCATTTGCTGATATTGAGCAATCAAAGACGAAATTGCATGGCCGTTGTGCTGTTCAGATAAGATATAGCTGATCAAATATGCCAACGGCGAGGTCAGCAATACAGTGGCAAATAAGCTCGCTAAAAACAGTATCCATACTTTTTTCATTGAGCAAGTATAGATCAGAAACCCCAATAAAATTATCTAGGTCGTGATCTTCTAAGTAGTGACGGCAGAGAAATACTTGCAACAATTGCGGCCAGCAGCCTTCGCTTGATAAAGTGCTTTGTCAGCCTGTTCAACGATAACGTCCTTCCGCCAATTACTGTCTAGCTTAAACGGAAATGTGGCCACGCCAATGCTGATGGTAATGACGTCTGCAATCTTACTCGCACTATGCGGTATTGCTAGCGTTTCGATTGCTTTTCGCAGTTCTTCAGCTTTTGTTTTCGCGCCATCTGCTGACGTATTGGGCAAAATACAAACAAATTCCTCGCCGCCGTAGCGAGCACAAAAATCCGTATTCCTCGACACGATTTCATTCAATTGATTGGCAACAAGTTTTAAGCATGCATCGCCGTCTGAATGGCCGTAGTGATCGTTGTAGTCTTTGAAGAAATCCACATCCAGAAACATGATAGTCATTGGCCATTCGTTGCGCCTTGCGATCGAAATGGCATCTTGGATATGATTTTCAAACGCTCGCCTGTTTGGTATCCCTGTCAACGGGTCGGTCAGCGTCATTTCAAGTAATTTGTCTTCTTGTTCTTGCACCGTGCGCAAATAGCTGGAGAACGCCTTGGCTAACGCAGTGATTTCATCTTGGCCAGACACTTGGATCCGAGCGTGTTTGTTATCTACCGCAGATTCGACCTGAGCCGAGAGTTTTATCAATCTGGATATCAGTCGTTTATATGTAAAGAAAATGATGCCCACACTTAGTAGAAGCGCGCCGATACCACTGATGATAGTGATCCTTGTATATTGATCTGTCATCGCAGAAGACTTTTCTGCGGAATCTATTGAAGCGCTAGTCGATAGCTGTGTCTGATATTGAAGGTAGCTTGAAACATCATTTAATAAGTTGGATACAAAGCTCTGTCTTCCGCGCATTCGACCTAGTGCACGTAACCGCGATATTTTTTGGTTTACAAGTCCCGTTTCATTGATCAGTTTTAATTGAATATCGAGTATTCGCGGTTTTAGTGTTAGCGCTTGAGAAGATGACGCCTGTGCGTTAAGTCGGTTGTTGATGGAGTCAAATAGGTTTTTGAGTTGCTCCTCAATCCGCCTAAGCTCGTGCAGTTTATCTTGGTTCTTGATTTTGACAGTGAGCAGCAGCACTTCCATGATTTCTTCAGCATCAACGCCAACGCTAACATTTGCTTGGTTGTTCAGTTCCAGCATCAAGTCAGATATTTTCTGATGGACCAAACGCAGGTTTCTGTCCAAAGCGTCGCCACTACGGATGTGGCGCGTCACCATCTTGTCTAGTTGATTGATTTCGTTGTTGAGCACATTTAATCGCTTGGCAAAAAATTCGTCTTCAACGATCTGTTGACTATAGTCAGTGGCCAGCCGATCTATGGTTTTCTCTATATCGAGCTTTGCAAGCTTTCTAGCAGGGTTTGTTTGCGCAACTGATAGCAAATTGACTCTGCTAGCCAGGATTTGAAACTGATTGTTCCTGGTGAAATCGCGAGAAATTTGATTCATTTCGTTATTTGCTATGCCTTCAAGCACATCGCGTACTTCATTCAGTCTTAAGGTTGCAAACACGATGACAATCGACAGTACAAAGACAATGCCCAACTGAGCGAAAGCAAATAACCTAAGCGTTTTATGCCTGGCTTTGATCACTATTCGCCGCCGATAGCAAGATCAGTAAGACGTCCCTCGACCGTATTTGTTATCCTTGTTTGCTGCTGAATATTTCGCAATACCAAATCCGATATCAAAATCGTTTCTTCCAAACTCGTTTGGCTGAGGCGCGTTGTTTTTGTCAATGTCATAAAGCCATCGCCACCGTTTGCCAAATAATCGGTCGTTGCCAAACTGTATGATTCATTCGCTTGCAGTGGCTTGCCCGCAATGCGCACTGCAACTACGCGCTCACCTTTCGGTTTGTTGCTATTATAATCGACTTCCATTCCCGACACGTGAAGATACGTACCCAGCATTTCGTCTAAGCCAGATAGCCCATATTCAAGCGTTTCTAATAGGTCGATGCCAGAGATCTCGATGGCGCGCAATGTAGAGCGAAACGGTAGTTCCGTGGCAATGGTTCTTCTTGTAATAACGCCGCCAGCATTGTATTTTTTGTCACCTCTTATGCTTCCACCGTTGACAATAGCGATATCGGTGCCTGCGAACTGTTTCATTGTATCTGCTATCGCATTAGCAAAGGCATTTTCACTGTCTCTAATATTATCTAATGCTGTCGAATAATCTGCACCCCAGCTTCCGATCTGCTCATCTAGAATGCGATCAAGTCGGAATTTATATCCATTGATTAGATTTTGCGTAAATGGATCAGGTGCTAACTGCGCTAGCTCAACAACCTTGGTGTCGTGTAGCGAAAGATTGCTTTTATCAAATGAAAGGTTCGCGACGATGGCGGTGCCTGGTTCTGCCAAATGCAGAATCTTTGGTTCACTGGCGAGCAGCGCTTTATCGCCCTCTGGCAACCGTGAATGCGAGTTAATCGCGATATCAACGATACCTTCGTCAATCAGTGAAACCATAAAGTCACAGACAATGAAGTAGTGCAAAACGATAATATCCGCACCCATTTCCCTGAGTTTTGTTGAGGTCGCTCGAATGGTGTCTTCCGGCGAGGAGACGGAAATATTTTTCGTCAAGTATTCGTAAATCACTCGCTCATCAATTATCGATATAAAACCCAAAGAAATATCACCTTTTCTGATCAACGCGTAGTCAGATGTACCATCAAGTGGGCTTTTTAAGCGGTTGTCTTGGATATTCGATGAAACAAAAGGAAAAGCCGCTTCATAGGCACGTAGCGACAGTTCATCCTCTAAAAAACTGAAATCTCTCTTTGCTAATCCCATTGCATCAGGTTCGATGTTATTGAGAATATCGATGATGTGAGAGCCCTTGTCGAGATTGCTAAACGCACTTGGTCCAATAGAGCCGCCACCATAAAAGAAGAAGGTGTTTGTGTTCTGTTTTTTGGTCGATCGCACCAAATTTTTCAACTCAGCATAGCGACCGGTAACAGGGTCAGAAATATCTGGCATGTCTCCCGCAATCACAATGTTGAATGTAGTCGATGTATCCTGTTGAGCTGCGGTCGCGGCGCAGGTAAATACCAGTGTATGCGCAAAGGATGCGCATACCATGACAAAGATGCGTTTTGAGAAAGTGCGTTTCAATCCATTAATAGCACGTTGATAGGTTGTGCGTTGACGCAGAAAACTACTACATTGCATTGTTACTCTTTCCTTCGCTTCAGTGAACGAAATACGACTTACCATTGTGAATATGAGAAAAAACAATTCACTTGCCAGTCAGGCAACGACAAATAGCGCTGTAGTATAACTGTATTCTGATGATAACGGTAATATCACAGACCTTTAGTGCCGCATGACCGTATATATTCTCAGTGAAAATACAATTATGTCAGTAGCATAAAGGAGCGTGAGCCATGTTGAATTCAAGTTTGATGTCTCGGGAGGCGAGTGAATCGCCCGATGCCTTGCTCTTGCAATTAACAAAAAATCGCAAGAAATGCCATACATTGGCGATGCGCTTGCGAACGCGTCCTCCCGTTATGATTTTTATGATTGGGCGCGGTACATCTGACCACGCCGGTATTTACGCAAAATATTTATTTGAAGTGGGTCTTGGTATCCCTGTGTGTTCCGCTGCGCCTTCTGTTGCCGGCGTATTTGAACAAAAACTAACACTCGAAAATTGCCTGGCGATTACTATATCTCAATCTGGTCGTAGTCCCGATGTTGTTAAACAAACTGAATATGCAAAACAAGGTGGCGCGATGACAATCGCGATTGTCAATGATGTTCAATCACCCGTCGCTGTGATGGCTGACGATGTTCTGCCAATGCATGTTGGACAAGAAAGTGCAGTTGCAGCCACCAAAAGTTATTTGGCTAGTTTGAGCGCACTTTGCCATCTGCTTGTCGAATGGACGAAGGATGCCATTTTATATAAGAAGCTGAATGCTCTACCAAGCAAGATGAGGGAAGCACAATGTAAAAGCGCGCAACTCAAAGCGAGTGATTTGATAGCGACCAATCAGTGCGTCGTGCTTGGCCGCGGATTTGGATATGCCATTGCGCGAGAGGTCGCGCTGAAGCTAAAAGAAATACTGGGTATACTTGCCGAATCCTACAGCAGTGCAGAATTCTTACACGGCCCAGTGACGCTTGCTTATAGTGGCTTACTCGTACTTAATATCGACATTCCGGACGAAACTCAAGGTGCTCACCGCGCGCAAATCGAGGATATTAAATCGCGCGGCGCTAAGGTCATAGATATTTCCATAGATACAAGCCTACATCCGCGACTTGATGCGCTGTTAATAATGCAGAGATTTTATCTGGACATTGAAGCCATTGCTGTTGCATTTGGGATGGACCCAGATGCGCCTGTCGGTCTGAAAAAAGTCACGCAAACCCTGTGAAAATGTGTGAATTAGCGCCATCTACCCTAACAGATTTGCAATCTACCTAATTGAACTGTCAAGAGTGGCAAATATTGGCTAAGAAAAATTGTTATCGATTGTCGCGTTAAGTAGCGATTAGGTGAATGAATGTTTAATTATTATTGCTTATTTATTGCGCAATTATTGCACAACTGGGTAATTCCCGCATATTGCGCGCTTATTTCTTGACCATTATTTCAATTGTGTAATCGTATCGATTAAGAATTTCCATGCTACCTTTGGCTTAGGTACCGATTCAAGGTCGTACAAGCATGCTTGGTCATCTTATCGCGATAGCAAAGTTGTTATTCCGATCAAGCTCAATAGCCATCGAATCAGCCATTTTGCGAAGATAACAGGAGCAGGGGATATAGTTATAACTCAACACTGCGTATAGGCGGTTTTCTTCATCACGGGAGTAAAGACATGAACAGTTCAAGCGTTGCATTACCTATTGAGTATAAGCTTGAAAACGGACAAATAAATAAAATGAATGCTGAATTTTTATCACTAGTAGGGCAGCTGAAGATAATCAATGATGAAAATTTTGGTTCTGCTTTTGGCACTTTCGTCAATTGCACAGAGAAACAATTTGCAGAGAAAGATGATTGGATGAAAGCATCGCGTTTTGTAAATTTTCAAGACTATGCAGACGAACATTCGCGTGTTTTATCCGGTTTAAAAACAATGGTTAATCAAACACAAAATGGTCAATTGACGTTCGCAAGAGCTTGGATTGAAGAACAAGCCTTAGATTGGTTTACTCACCGCGGAATAGTAATGGATAAAGCATTATCAAATCACTTACAGTCATTGGGATCGGGTGGAGCAGCGCAACCCAAATCTAATGTGAATCGCAAATACGAAGAGAATGCCTAGCAATTGCATTTCCAAGAATACTCTGGACGCACCTGCGAACCACTGTATTATAACAATTACTATTAGACGGCGGTATTTTTAATTCCAATAGAAAATTGGCGGTGGCGTAATCATTGCACGCTATGATGTCAAGCCGCTGTCGCCATATTTAGCCGTTGAAAAGGCGTCATCGAACCTTTTGCAATCCCTCTCTTTTCATATATTTGACATATCATTTCAACTTGATATTGATATGTTCTTCGTTTCGTTATTTAGGCTGACAGCTGTCGCAATGACCAGCAAAGGTAATGAAATGATGCTATTTCCGTATGCATTTAATCGAGCGCGTCTGACAATCAATTTTGAACATTTTCTGTTGTATTCTTGTTTAAGACATGACAACTATAATGTGCAAAGTTAACACGTGAAATTAACTGCAAAGACTTGCACCAACACTCGATAAATCGATATTTCATGGATTGGACAACGAATAAATGGCTATCAATGTGAAACGAAAATTAGTAATGAGCAGTCTTCTTGCTTTTCTATTTACCACTGTTTTTGCGTGTACTTATACACCTCAGGCTAACTTTGAGCCTATTGAGTCAGGTAAGCCAAAACACATTATTCTCATGGTATCTGACGGGATTGGTTTTAACGGTTGGCTGGCGGCTGATTATTATCAGGGCTTAGCGGGTAAACAGTCTTATCAAGTTGAACGACCTGATGGCACAATGCCGCTGGTTTTCGGGCTTGAACATGGTGCGTTAAACTTAATTGATGAGGATGGAAATGTATTGCCAAGAACGGCGGAAGTAGATGATGCTGCGGGCGCTACCGAGCAATTGTATGATACAAAGACGCGTTGGCTGTCGTTTGAAAACGCGATGATCAATGATTTTGAAGTCGCTGGAAGCTACACCACTTATACTGATAGTGCAGCGGCCGGCACGGCATTGCTCAGCGGGCGAAAGACGTCAGTTGGACGACTGAACATGGACTGGTCAAGTTCTGAGAGATTTACCACTTTTGCAGAAATTGCCATGAACAATGCGCTCGCTGCTGGTGCTGTCTCTTCAGTCATGGTATCGCACGCAACACCTGCTGCTGTCATTTCTCACAACGTGTCTAGGAACAACTATGCAGACATTTTTAATGAAATGATCGCCAGTGATCTCAACGTAATTATGGGCGCCGGACATCCTCAGTTTAATGACAACGGCAATACCGTCCAAGGAGAGTTGGACTACAAATACGTTGGCGGGGAAGCAACCTTCAATGCGATGACTTCAGAACAAGGGTTGAATGGATTTACGTTTCTCGATAGCAAAAAAGATTTCATTGCGCTGGCCCAAGGCACAACGAATCC
>JBCDMA010000167.1:0-8714 GCA_038744645.1 Pseudomonadota bacterium
GCTTTTGTCAAAGCCGGACATCCGATTGCAAAAATGGACAATTAGCGCTTTATCGCGCACCAAAATGAACTCTTTGCGTCAATAGAACGCGCCCGTGCCGACGCCAAATTATCCGAGCTCAGCCAAAAACGACTGCAAGACCTAGTAACCAAAAACCTCGAATCCAAGCAGCGATTAGATGAAGCAAATGCTCAGCTAGATGCGAGTAATGCGGTGGTTGCAGAAACTCAAGCTCGACTGGCTTCTCTTGAAGTTGAACTTGATAAATCGGTATTGACTGCCCCCTTTGATGGACAAATTATTGCCCAATATCTCGACCCAGGTGCAGTTATATCAGTTGGGCAAAATGTCTTTAGAATCATCGACAATTCAGCCTTGGAGGCAAGATTTGGTCTGCCAGAAGACACGGCGTTTCTACTGCAAAGCGCAATTTCATTTCGATTGCAAGTTAATGCGCAAGAAGTCAAAGCGGATTTGAAGACGATCGAACGCTCTAGGAACAGAGCAACTCGCACGTTAGACGCGATATTCAGTATCTCACCCGATAATCGAAATATAGGTAATGTCGTCACCGGTGATATTGTCTCCTTAACCGTCGAATTGCCGTATCAGCAACAGGGCGCTTGGTTGCCCTTAAGTGCATTGTCCAACGGCGTCAGAGGCATGTGGTCGGTTTTGGTATTTGACCCTGAAACGTCAGAATTGAGCTCTCGACTTGTCATTGCAGAGCATGTTGAAGAGCAGGCCGTCTATGTATCAGGTGGCTTATTGCAGGATGATCTTGTCGTTGTCGATGGTTTGCAACGATTTACACAAGGTCAAAAGGTACTAAATTACACCAAACTAGCACCCACTGACGTTTTTGTTAAACGCTGATATTCAAGGTCGATAGAAAATGAACAAACAATCTTATTCTGATGCGCCTTGGTATACGCTCTTTTTTAGAAACGGCCACTTATTAAGTCTAAGCGCCATCATCATTTTGGTCGCTGGCCTTTCTGCCATCCAAAATTTACCTCGATTGGAAGATCCTCGAATAGATTTGAGAAACGTTGTTATCTTAACTGCCTATCCTGGCGCATCTGCTGAGCGGGTCGAAGCTCTAGTCACCGATGTATTAGAGGATGAACTTCGACAGCTGTTTGAATTAAAAGACATTACCTCCACCTCGAAAGCGGGTTTTTCATCGGTATCGATCGAACTTCAGGATTGGACAGATAATTCTGTCAATCAGCAAATTTTTTCGAAAATTCGCGACGCGATGGATGATGCTGCCAATAAATTTCCAGATGGCGCAGCTGAACCCATCCTCGAAGATAAACGAGGCGCTACGGCATTTACAGTGCTGTATGCCATTTCACCATCGTCAAATACCATTTCAGATTTGACCTTTGCTGGTCGCATGGCAAATGAGTTTGCTGATAGGTTGAGGAATGTCCCGGGCACTGAAGTCGTGTTTATTTACGGTGAGCCGGAAGAAGAAATTACGGTAAGTCTCGATATTCAACAACTTGCGGCTGCTGGGTTGAGCATTAATCAGGTCAGTCAACGGATCGTGACTGCCGATGCCAAGTTACCAGCAGGTGTCTTGTACAACAGCGCACGTGATATCCGCGTGCAAGTTGCTGAGCCGCTATCATCAACAAAAGTGATTGAAAATATACCGATTCAAGTGGATGGCTCACAATACTTGCGCGTTGGCGACATTGCAACGGTCTCACGAGGTGCTCGAGAACCTGCATCCGAAGTTGCATTGTTAAACGGCAATGAAACTATCTTTGTTGCAGCAAGGATGCAAACCTCCGTGAGAATAGATGATTGGACTAATGCGACAAAAGAACGAGCGGCAATTTTCAACGAACAGTTTTCAGGTAGTGTGACTGCAGAAGTTGTATTCGAACAGAATAAATACACTGAAGAGAGACTGAGTGAGCTGAGCATCAATTTATTGATGGGCTCTGTTGTTGTCATGATCGTCATTCTGTTTTTTATGGGTGCAAGAGCGGCCTGGATTGTCGGATTGGCACTGCCACTTTGCGCAGCTTTTGCTGTTTTCTCACTCAGCTTTTTTAACCAACAGATCCACCAAATGTCGATCTTTGGGATCATCATCGCCATTGGTCTATTGATAGACAACGCCATCGTAGTTACCGACGAAATTAGATTGAATTTGTTGGACAAATCGCTATCTCGGTTGCAAGTGTTGGTTAAAACTGTTCGGCATCTTTTTTCACCGTTACTAGCTTCTACACTAACAACCATTTTGGGTTTTATGCCAATCTTTCTGTTGAACGGCAATATTGGCGATTTTATTGGGCCTATTGCTATCAGTGTCGTCATGGCGCTGCTCGGTTCTCTAACGATCTCAATGACGATCATTGCGGGCTTAGCCGCGCGTTTTCTGCCAAGAGACGCTGATGAAACGCATCGTTGGTATCAGCGCGGCTTTCAGATGCCTGACGTTACTGCAGCGTTTCGACAGTTGCTGACAAAAATGGTCAACGCTCCAGCTATTGTTTTACCTGTGGTCATTATCTTCTGTTTTAGCGGGTTTTACCTATCCAGTAAGTTAGACAACGTGTTTTTTCCAAGTGCCGACCGAGATCAATTTGAAATCTACGTTTTTGCGCCAAAAGGCAGCGGCATTGATTACACCACATCTAAAGCCTTAGAGGTCGATGAGTTTATTGTGTCTCAACAAGGAATCGAAGAGGTTACGTGGCTGATTGGTGGTTCAACGCCATCGGTTTATTACAATCAGGTGATGACCAGAGACAACAGTCCTGAGTTTGCAAACGCGGTCATAACAGCATCATCTGTTTCACGCGCCGAGTCCCTTATCAGTGAATTACAATTTGGGATTCAAGATGCCTTTCCGGAACTCAAAATTGTCGTTCGCAAATTTGGTCAAGGGCCGCCAATACCAGCGCCAATTGAAGTTGATATCTTTGGACCGGATATCCAATTACTCTCCCAGTTGGGCGAGGACGTGCGGCTCGCAATGAGCAAAATCCCAGGTATTACCCAATCCATTCCCTCTATTTCTATGGATGAAGCTGAACTCAAATATGATGTAAATGAAAATCAGAGTTTTCTTTCGCAGTTAGCATTGAATCAAATCGCATCTCAGTTACAACAGGGACTTTCAGGCGCGCAGGGTGGGTCTGTATTAGAAGGCACAGAAGAGTTGCCTGTGCGGGTTAGGATCCCGGATTTCCAACGATCGAGCTTTAAACAACTCGATGCGTTGCCTTTGCTTGGGCCGAATGTGGTGAATGTGGGACCTACAGGTGTTGGTGCGTTGGGTGAGCTCAGTTTAACATCAGCTGTCAGTGGGATTACGCGAGAAGACGGCGAGCGTGTAAATAAAATACAAGCATTTTTGCTCCCGGGTATACCGGCGGTCACAGTAAGTAATCAACTACGTGAGCTATTAAATAACGGCGAGCTTGAATTGCCAGCAGGCTACAGATTCAAAATGGCGGGAGATGCTGATCAGCAAGAGCAAGCGCTTGGACAGTTAGCGACCTATTTACCAGTGTTGCTGGTCATGATGGTGACGTCACTTATCTTGAGTTTTTCAAGCGTTCGGTTTGCTGGCGTGATTGGAATGGTTGCCATCTTGTCCGTAGGTCTTGGATTTTTTAGCCTGTATCTTTCTGGATTACCCATTGGTTTTAATCCATTGCTGGGTAGCGCTGGTCTAATTGGCGTGGCAATAAACGGCTCAATTGTTGTGATTGCGTCCATCGCTGCAAACCAACAAGCGCTACTAGGAGACACTGAAGCGATAGTCGAAGAAACAATGAGCTGTAGTCGGCATATACTTTCAACGACAGTCACGACAATTGGTAGTCTTATTCCGCTATTGTTGTTTAGTGATGGTAGCTTTTGGCCTCCACTGGCGGTTGTTCTCGCAGGCGGTGTAGGCTTTTCGGTGATTTTGTCCCTGGCGTTTACGCCCACGATCATAGCGTTGCTATGCAGACTGCGCGAAAAACGAAAGAAATGGATTGCTGATAGAAAAACTGGCAGCGCTCTTGCTTCACTTAATCAGTAGAGGAACTAATGGTCATTGCTATTGAGATTGAGTGGTGCCGTTTGATGTGAATGTGGTGTTTAAGTGTTATTACAAAAAATCCGTTTATGGTGGCAAACAGAGTGTACCTTTTGTTTACAAGTGCGGTATACAGTAATATGGGGAATCATCATGTTATGTTTATATTTCTATGTCTGGGGATAACCAAAGCGAGATAATTCATATCAAATCGTCGTCTGCAACAAACGGGATGACGACCGTGCTTATTGGCACAGGTTTTCTACTTATCGGAGGCGTGTGTCTTCTTATACTGCCTGACCTTTTCTTTCTAGTTGGCGTTTTGTTTCTGTCGGCAAGCATCATTGCGTTCGTTATGGGCTTTTTTAAACTCAAAGAGCCTAAAGTTAGCCTTTCAATTTCAAAGAGTCAGCTGACGTATCATCACAGGCGCGGAAAATGGCAAATTGGATGGGATAACATTCAGCGATTTGATGTGCCGCGCGTTCACCGCGGACTGGATCATGTAGATTTAGAGATGGTTGGCATTAGGCTTCGAGACCCAGATACCTTTTTAGACAATATTTCACCCCGGTTAGTGACGTACTTGCTGATGGAACAACGACCGCTAGTGAGCCAAGCCGAAAGTGGACAGTGTGCTAGCGGCAGATGTTATGGCGATGATCTTATCGAGGATCAGAAGTATTTGCGCTCCGACGGTAGGCAATTGACTGGGGTGGTGGCAATGTTTGCAAACCGCATGAAACGGCTTCAGCAGGGACTTGGTTATGATATATTCATTTCTGCAAATGAGCTTGATCGAACACCGGTAGAGTTTGTATCTCTGCTCCACAGCTGTAAAAATAGTCTCGAAGACGAACGTTTGTCGACGTTGCGCGAACTGTGATTTTGCGTTGTTTTATCGTTTCTGGTTGGTTCCTATGTGGTTTCGTCCTGCTGTACAAAGTCGACACGCCGCTTTCGCCAGTCCTTGATTATTTGTCTCATCTCGCGCGTTATCTTTAATACCATCGTCCCCGCATCCAGCTTTTGTGCGTATCTGACCTCTTCTTGAAATCTGGCGCATAACGCCTGCAATCTTGGTACACCCGTGTAACAACAGGCACCGTGCATCTTGTGAATAGCAGTAAGCAATTCTTTGTTGTTTTCAGGACTGTTAAGTTTTGCCAACTCTTCCAAATTAATCTTTAAATATGCAATGAAATCATCCATAAAACCCACCGCATTTATAATATTGTTGTTATTTCTTTGCAGAGAAAGCGGCCAATCGATGCAATCGCGATTATCATGCGATACCTCCTCATATCCCTGGTCTATTAACGTCTTGTCATCAAGCTCATCTTGTATTGAAGCGTCGACACCATCACACCATTGTTGCATGATCGAAATTAACTGTCGTTGCTTTATAGGTTTGGGCAAAAAGTCATCCATTCCATTGCTTAAAAATATTTCTTTATCATTGGCTCCGGCATGCGCCGTAACAGCAATAATGGGCGTTCCCTTATTAATATCAGTTTTCCTAATTTCCTTAGCGGCGGTCATGCCATCGATATTCGGCATTTGCACATCCATTAATATGAGGTCGTATTCGATTTCCCCGCACTTTGAAATCGCTGACTGAGCATCATATGCAAGGTCCAGTATTGCTGGGGATGGTTTTAACCATGCCTCAACTAAACGAAGGTTCAATTCCATGTCATCCACTGCAAGAATCCTAAGCGGAGGTATTTTCGACAACACAGAAGCATGTGAGCGCTTATCACTTGTAAATAAGGGTTTATGTATTTGCTCGAGTTTGCGTTCGGTCAGCGGTGCGCGAATAACAAAGGGAGAATTTTTAATAGCCGTGAATGGGATAACCGGGGGTGTCGGTCCTGAGTACAGAATGACAAGATTCTTTACGTTGATATGGCGAATATCATTTAGAATGTCGCCGCGTCTATTCATGTGTGTCAATGGAAGAGCAACGAAAAATGTCGATTGCGGCGTTACGTTTTCCACTGCTAACGAGAGCGTTTCATAAGTTGACGTAATGAAATCTGCTCTGCTAAGTTGCTTAGCGATATTGCGTCGAGATAAGTACCAAGGATCATAAATGACTGCTGGTTGTGTTGCTGTTTCGACAGCGTCCTCATTTGACTTGTATTGTCTGTCAATTACAAATGGGATAGTGATTTTGAACTCAGACCCAACGCTTGGCTGACTAGTGACCTCCAGTTTACCTTTCATCAGGTAAACCAACTCTTGAGTAATCACAAGGCCCAGCCCAGAGCCTTGAAAAGAGCGATTCAAGTCATCATCCAATTGATGAAATGCCTTGAATATGTCGTTAATATCTTCATCACTTATACCGATACCGGAGTCAAAAACGGATATCTGTAATACCGCTTCTAATGACGATACGGATGAAACAGATACACAAAGCCCGACATGGCCGTAATTGGTGAACTTTAGCGCGTTGCTTAATAGATTCGATAGTAGCTGTTTGACTTTCAGTGCATCGCCAATAACAGATTCAGGGATTGGGTCAACGTGATACAAAAACTCTAATTCTTTTAGGTGCGCTGTTTTTGACATAGTTGCAGCAACATCTTCAAATAGATCTCTTGGAGAAAATGGACGCTCACTGAGTGTCAGTAAACCGGCTTCCATTTTTGAAAAATCCAATAAGTCATTTACCAATTCGAGCAGATCAGACGCCGCGGAATTAATGATTTTCACATGTTCATCGCGTTCTGAGCTGTTCTTGTGTAATTCTAATTCCTTACTGAAACCAATAATCGCATTAAGCGGTGTTCGGATTTCATGTGACATGTTTGCCAAGAATTGAGATTTGACGTCGCTTGCTTTCAGCGCATCTCTACGAGCAATGTTGAGATGCACGTTTTGCTCTTCAACGAGCAAGAAGTTGTTTTCAGCATCCAATCTTGCGAGCATTACCTCTTCTTCAAGCTCACGTTGTTTTTTGCTCACCATAGCGTACATAAAAGCGCCGGTTTGAAGCACCAGACAGAACGCATAAATGAGCGTGTTATCCCCCAGGCTGGGAACCACTTGTAGGGCACTGAGTATCGAAAACAGCATTGTCAACGTGATAATAAACCAGCTTATGATAATTGATTTGTTTGCTAAAAATCCCTTTCTTACGGCAATGGTGGAGAGACTCAAGCACAAAATGATGCAACAAATACCCAAGCCTGATGAAATCATATATCGAACCGTTGCATTGATATCAACGAGCAGGTATGCAATAGCTAAGGCTGTGCAAAGCGGCATAGCTGCATATGTGGCGATCAACAGGTGCTTTTGTGTTTTTTCAATTGGAATGATATTCGCTGTGATAAACGCAGACGTTATATAGATGGCCAGACTTAAAATATCTGATCGAATCACTCCATTGAAATACGGTATATGCGACGCTAAAAAACTTATGTGTCCGCTAAATAACAAAAGCCCACAAAAGACAAAATATAAATGAACAAAATAAACAAAGTTAATGATGGCTGGATGCTTGTAGGTGAAAAAAACGGCGAAGATGAAAAAGATAAATAAAGCGCCATAGTACAACCCCCATAAAAGCGTTTGATACTGAATACTCCTTAAGTGTTCTTGAGCTGTGTTTAGCGACATCGGAGCAAGCGTGCTTAGCGTAGAAGAAGCAACGTAGATATATAAATCAACGGTTCGGCCAGTAGGTAAATCCAGTCTAAACGTCGGCGTGCTATAAGCACTGGATTTGTTTAAATTACCGTCAGAGATCGACGCCAACATTTCGTTTCCATCAAAAACGTAAAGATCCGCTGACGCCAATTGTGAAAAATAGATAGATAGCATCCATTCGTTTTCTGACGAGTTGTTCTTAATACGCGTTGTCAGCCAAAGTCCATTTTCTGCAAATCCTAAATGTGCATTTGAGATCGAACGATTGGGTAGATAAGACATGTTAGATCGAAAGAGGTCAATGTCCATCGCACCGGCTTTTTGCTGGTAGACTGTAAGGCCCTGATTCATATCCAGCTGTGTTTCACCGTCCTCTATAATAATGGGATCATTGTCCGTATTCGCCGATGCAATGGGGTACAGCGTTTGCGATAAAAGCAAAATACTAAAAAGTAGCTTTATTACTATTTTTATCAAAGTGCCATTAAGCTTTTATAGATATTGATATATTATCTGAATCATACCAGACGAATCACTCTGAATAAAAATTAGAAAATATGAATGATGAAATAACCATTGGTAGCGACGGCGTAGAGCAGCTTTCTCTCGCAAAATTCACCGAGGACGCTTACTTAAACTACTCAATGTACGTCATAATGGACCGCGCACTCCCGCATATTGGAGACGGTCTCAAACCGGTTCAGCGTCGCATCATTTATGCCATGTCAGATCTTGGCTTAAGCAACAGTGCAAAGTACAAAAAGTCGGCGCGTACTGTCGGTGATGTTCTAGGTAAATTCCATCCCCATGGAGATTCCGCATGCTATGAAGCCATGGTGCTGATGGCACAACCCTTTTCATATCGCTATCCACTTGTTGATGGACAAGGCAATTGG
Source organism: Pseudomonadota bacterium (assembly GCA_038744645.1). Taxonomy (GTDB): domain Bacteria; phylum Pseudomonadota; class Gammaproteobacteria; order Enterobacterales; family Alteromonadaceae; genus Glaciecola. The sequence continues at coordinate 8,614 of JBCDMA010000167.1, forward strand.
GGCGCGCCAGATGATCCAAAGTCATTCGCTGCAATGCGTTACACTGAAGCGAGGCTGTCCAAGTTCGCAGAGGTTTTACTTTCAGAGTTGGGGCAGGGCAC
>JBCDMA010000168.1:0-8671 GCA_038744645.1 Pseudomonadota bacterium
GGCTTCAAGTCACTTGTCAGCTAATACGCTAGCTGCAGTGCAAAGCGAAGAAGCAAAAATTGTCGAAGAGGCGGTGAAATCACAGCAACGTGTAGACAGTTTATTAGAGCAATCGCAAGAGCTTCTAATTGAATATCGAAACGTGGTTGATCAGACGGAAAACTTGAAAATCTACAATGATTACTTGGCGGGTTTGGTTGCAGACCAGCAGCGCGTAATCAACTCATTGCAGACCCAGATCGACTCCATCGAAGAAACCAAGCAAGGCATCGTCCCTTTGATGCAAAGAATGATAAACGCATTGGAAGAATTCATTGAGCGTGATGTGCCAATTAACCTGATTGAGCGCATGGAACGCGTTGATAGATTGCGCGATTTAATGACGCGTTCAGATGTAACGGTATCTGAGCAGTTCCGTCAAGTAATTGACGCTTATTCGATTGAGAACCAATACGGTAGGACCATTTCAACCGATGAAGGCGAAATTGAGTTTGGCGGTGAATCCGTTGCCGTGGACTTCTTTAATTTGGGGCGAACATCCTATGTCGCGTTGAAGCTTGATCAATCACAGGCTTATGCTTGGAACAACGAGGCAAGAGCGTGGGAAGAGTTAGGTGGTGAATATTTAGACTCGGTGATCGGTGCAGTTCGAATGGCGCAGGGACTTGTGCCAGAAGATTTAATTAAGTTACCAGTGAGAGCGGCGGAGTAAAAATATAATGAAAACAATGATAAAAACACTATTTGCTGCTGGCACTGTATTGATGATTGCAAGCGGTGCGAATGCGCAGTCTGCTGGCACATTAGAAGAACTTCTTGAAAGCGTCAAACAGGATCGGCTTTCTGAGCGCCGCATCAACCAGGCAAGAGAACAAGAATTTTTGGATGAGCGCGCGGATAAACAAGCGCTTTTACGCAAAGCACAGGCGGATTTTGCTGCAGAAGAAGAGCGCGGTGAACGTTTGGCTGTTCAGTTTGCTGAAAATGAACAGACTATCGTCGACAAAGAGACCGAACTTGATCAAGCGACTGGAACATTGGGTGAAATGTTCGGCGTTGTGCGCCAAGCGTCTGCAGATGCTTACGGTACCTTATCTACCTCTATTGTGAGCGCTGAAATTGACAATCGAGAGGAGCGTGAAGCATTTCTTACAGCGATGTCAAATGATGCTAAAGGTCTTCCTAATATAGGTGAATTAGAGCAGCTTTGGATTTATGTATTCGAAGAAATGACTGCTTCTGGACAGGTTTCGCGGTTCCAAACTGACGTTGTTGATATCAGCGGCGGTACATCGACGCAAGATGTAGTGCGGATAGGTGCATTTAATTTGGTCGGTGATGAAGGTTACCTAATCTACAACGACGAAAACAACAAAGTACAACCACTGGGTCGCCAACCTGAATCATATCAGGTATCAAGCACGCAAGATTTGCGTGATGAGACATCAGGTATCATTCCAGTGTATGTTGATCCGTCGCGAGGTGCCATACTTAACTTATTTAAGCAAAAAGCAACATTGATGGAACGTTATCAAGCGGGTGGCACAGTAGGGCTCATCATTACTGCGATGCTTATCATTGGCATGGGCATTGGCGTGTTTAAACTGATTCAGTTGTCCGTTATGGGCGCGAAGATGAAATCACAGCTTAACAATATTGAAAGTCCATCGAGTGCAAACGCGCTTGGACGTATTCTAACTGTTTATAAAGAGCACAAAGAAGCAGATGTGGAAACGCTAGAGCTAAAATTAGACGAAGCTATCCTTAGAGAACTACCCACTGTAGAGTCAGGGATTAACATCATCAAAATCTTCTCGGCTATAGCGCCTTTGTTAGGGCTACTGGGTACAGTACTCGGTATGATTGAAACCTTCCAACAAATCACCCTCTTTGGTACGGGCGACCCAAGAATCATGGCGAATTCAATCTCATATGCGCTTGTCACAACTGCGCTAGGTATTATTGCAGCGCTACCGCTTATTCTTATGCATGCAGTTGTTGCAGCTAGAGGCAAGTCCATCGTTCATGTGCTTGATGAACAAACGGCGGGCATTATTGCTGAGCACGCTGAAGGGGAGCAAGCATAAGATGTTAGCCCTAATTGGAGTATGGGAATCCGTTAGGGAATTTATTGCTACAGGCGGCAACGTTCTTTACTTTGTCGCGCTTGCATTGTTCTTCATGTGGTCATTGATGATTGAGCGCTACTGGTTTTTAACAACGGTATTTCCAAAAGAAAAGAATAAGATTGTTGAAGACTGGAAAGCGCGCGTTGACACATCATCGTGGTATGCCCATAGAATAAGAGATGCATGGATTTCTCGCGCGTCAGATAAGCTATCTGAACGCATGCTTGTGATCCGAACGCTCGTAGCAATATGTCCTCTAATCGGATTGTTAGGTACGGTTACCGGTATGATTAATGTGTTTGAAACCATGTCAACTCAGGGTACTGGCAACCCGAGGTTGATGGCAGCAGGCATCTCAATGGCCACAATACCGACGATGGCCGGAATGGTTGCTGCACTGTCTGGTCTGTTTTTTAGCTCGCGATTGGAGGCAAAAGCAAAAATGCTTAGAGAATCTCTTATCGATAGCTTGCCACGTCAATAGTCGAGGTAATTATGGCTAGAAAAGAAAGAGATCCAGGTGAAGAAGCACAAATTGATATGACACCGATGTTAGACATCGTTTTCATCATGTTGATATTCTTCATCGTGACTACCGTGTTTGTAAAACAAGCCGGACAAGAAGTAAATAAACCAGAAGGTGATACAGCTGTACAATACAAAAATGCAAATATTTTCATCGCGATTACGCAAGATGGCGATATTTGGATGGACAGACGCCAGATTGGCGAAGAAACCGTCAAGGCGAATCTAGAAAAACTATTATTAGAGCAACCGACAGAAGTCGTGTTTATACAGGCTGACGAGAAAGCTAAACACGGATTAGTTGTAAAGGTAATGGATCAGGTCAAAGCTGCTGGCATAGACCGTGTTGCGTATGCGGTAAGGGAGTAGACGATGTTTAGACTTATCATTTCTATGATGTTGGGCGCAGCTGCTGCATTTGGCCTATTTTTTATTATGGCTAAATTGGTTGAGAACACTGGGGAGCGGGCAGAACCGCTTGAGCCGCCACCTGTTATCGATATTGTTATGCAAGAGCCTGATGATGAAACGCAGACACGTGTGCGTACACCGCCGCCGCCGCCGCCACCGCCACCTGAGCCTCCAAAAGTCGAAATGGTTGAGCCTGATACCGCAGATCCAGATGCGTCAGGTTTTAGCTTGAGCCTACCGGGTGTTGATACTGGTGGAGTCGGCGTGAACATTGGTGGATTTGGTGGTCAAATCCAAGATGGAGACGCCACACCTATTTTCAGACAAGATCCAAAATATCCGCCAGAAGCTGCGAGAGATGGCAGAGAAGGGTGGGTGTTGCTTTCCTTCACCATTAATGAAATTGGCGGCGTTGAAGACGTTGAGGTGATCAATGCTGAACCCAGACGCATTTTTGACCGAGAAGCCAAGAGAGCACTGCGTAAGTGGCGCTACAATCCAAAAATTGTTGACGGCGTTGCTGTCCGTCAACCTGGATTGCAAGTGCAATTAGACTTTACCTTGGGCAAAGACTAAGAGGTATTACATGAATTTAAAAAGTAAATTACTTTGCGTAGCATGTGCTGTTGGATTTGCTGTTACGGCAACGCCTGTCTATTCGCAGGAGTTGCCAATTGCATGTCCGGGTTACAAGAAAGGCAAGACAAAGCTCATTGGTGAACGCGCAGGTAAGAAATTAACCAGTGCATTTGATGCGTATAATGAAGACCGCATTGCCGACGCTATCCAGCTCTTGAGAGAAATCAAAGTAAAAGACCCGTTCGATCAAGCAACGGTCGATAAGTTCTTGGGGCAATTACTTGTATCTGAAGATGGCAAGGAAGAAGAAGCTTACAATAAACTCTTGAATGCGGTTAATGCCAATGTACTCAACGACAAAGACCAGGTCCAGCTCATGCTATTGGTTGGTGACCTTTCCATGCAGTTGGAAAAGTATCCTGCAGCGTTAAAATGGTATGACGCATGGATGGAGAAAACCTGTAAAGAAGACGCGAAGACTTATGTTAAAATTGCTAAAGCGCATACTGAGTTAAAGGCATACGATAAAGTTATAGCGCCTTCTGATAAGGCGATTGCATTGTCTGAAAAACCTGACAAAAATCCGCATGTATTAAAGCTCAACGCGTATATAGAGACCAAGAAATTCCCTGAAGCTGTTAAAGTCGCCGAAACACTGGTATCAGTATTCCCAGCGGAAAAGGCGTGGTGGTCTCAATTGGGTATGATGTACATGATGGTCGAGAACTATCCAAAAGCGCTTCAAACGTTCGGTGTCGCTTACAGGCAAGGTTATCTATCGAAGAAGTCAGAGATACGTGCGCTTTACCAGCTTTATGCACAAAGCGATGCGCCTATTAATGCCGCGAGAATTTTTAAAAAATATCTGGAAGAGGGTCTGTTTGAGCGAGATGAAACACAGCTTGCGGAATTGGCAAATGTCTATCATCAGGCTCAAGAATTCGAGTCAGCTGCAGAGTACTATGGTGCAGCGGCAGAGTTGGATCCTGACCCTGATTACTATCGACGCAAGGGCAATCTTTTACTTAACGCTGAGGACTATAAGGGCGCCATTGTCGCGCTAACAGAAGCCCTCGAAAGAAATGTGAAAGATCCTGAAAAAGTGCACTTTTCGTTGATGCAAGCAAATTACTATTCAGGTGATTTCAGAAAGGCGCATGAACATGCTGTGGCGTCTAGAGATGATGCAAGCCTTAGAAGAAATGCAAGTGCTTGGATCCAAATCATCAAAAATAAAGCGAAAAATCGCGGCATAACGATTTAGCGTTTAGTTCGATTCAAAACCCGGCTAAATACAGCCGGGTTTTTTATTTTCTCCTTTACTTCCCATTCCAGCTCGCTTCTTCTTTCTTTTGAAAGACCTTTTTTAGCCAATTGTTCAATCAGTACGAGAATATCGTCTGCATCAAGTGTTTTGGCTATGCTGTAAATGAAATGTTTAATACGGTCATAATTCACATTTGAACGAATGTACAACTCAAGCGAGCGCACAATGTTTGCATTAGAAGTCTGAGTTATGCGCACTGTGTCATCACAAGCATTAATTTGTGGATAGTGTGCGCTATGGGGTAGGTTGAGACTCCGTACGTAGCGTTTTTGGATTTCATACGTCTCAAGCAATGCCGATTGATTGCTCATATAATCTAATTGGGTGTTATGCAGATAAAACCCGGATACGGTGCCACTAGCGGCATCAATTTTTTCTCCCACTTTAATGAGTGCGTAGTTATTTTTGAGCCAAAACCGGTGTAGTTCGTCAGTTATGCCGAACGTCGTGCAGAGTATGTAGTTTGAGCCTTGAATATAATCCAGAATATTAGTTAAAAGCAGACTGCCCATCCCATTTTTTTGTTGAGCACGCGGGACAACAATTCTATGAACGCGAAGAAATGAGTACTCCATGATGAGCGGATCTAGAATGTGTAGGGCGATATTCTGTTGAAACAGATTTCCTTTCTTGCGTCTCTTACCTAAAGCAACTTGCTGGTTGAATGTCATATCGACGCTTTTCTCTTCTTTGACAAGCACTGCAAGACCAAGGATTTTATTTGCAGCACATAAACTCACGACAATATGGCTGTCATCATCAATGATGCGCTGAATATTCAAAGGTGTTGTTTGATAATGTGCTTCAATAAGCAATGAAAAAACGCGCTTGTAACTACTCTTATTATGCAGTAGTTCTGCTTTATCGACTATTTTAAAAACGGCGTCTTCAGCTTTAATACTATTGTTATTTTCGTCTTCGTATTCAGTTGGCAATAGGTCCTGGAGTGATCGCTCTATCGGATCTTGTTTGTGCCATCGAAAGGGCTCCGACAGCATATAAATACTAGGGTTGTCCAGTTGCTGTAACCGCCGGATAGCGAACCCTCTTGCGCTACCTTCATATCCCTGAGTTGTACCCGCACAGATGACATGATTGAACTTTTCAAATAGGGCATTTAACAGTCGAGGAGCGAGTGAAGCTACTTCATCAATCACAAGTACCGTTCCCTCTGTCATTTGGCATTCCAAGATGTGATCTGGCGCGAGGAATTGAATCTTGCAATTAGCATCAGTTGGCATCGAGGCAATTCTTTCATCGATGATATGACAGTTGTTGCGATGCACCGAGGTATAGATGATGTTTTTGTCGGCTTGATATAGACAGTGAATAATTTCTGACAGAACAGTCGATTTGCCTCTACCTCTTTGGCCCAATACGATACTTGTGCTGGTTCCGCTAGAAACAACATTGTCACTGATTTCCGTTATCGCGTTTGACTGACGTTGAGAAAGGGTGAATGCATCACATGCAAACTCACTATCTATCGACGTTTCTTCGCACGTAATGATTTTGGATTTTGAATACAACGCGAAGACGGAGGTTTCGCTTAAACGCTGCATCAACATTGACTGAAACGAGTAATTTTCATCGTTTCCTATATCTGCAATAGCAGCGTCCTCAACGGCTATCAAAAAGCAGCCAGAGCGACCAACTAATCCTGCCGCACCATAAAAGATGTTTGCATCAAAATTGCGTAATGCATCATAAATGACGGTGTCATACTCATTACCAAGTTGATTGACGAGTGCTTGTTGCGTTGCATCGATGTCACATTCGAGCGATGTGGATGAAGAAATGAAAAGGCAAGATAGGCTGCATTGATGCCTGATTGTGTCAATCAGGGCAGCTGACAATGCATCAATCACGATTACCTTTCGGTGAACGTTTTTGCCCTTAGCGGCTTGCAAACACTCAATGAGTTGACGCTGATACTGCGGTAACACGTGACGTTTTCTCCATCGCTTTTGTCTTTTTTACGTTCTATCTATTATCACCGCAAGACTGCCATCGATTGATTATCATCGAGTGCGTTGTCATGAAAATAAACCAATACCTGCGTCTAACGCATATTATTCGTTATAGTGACCTTTTTTTAAGATAATCACTAGCACGATAGTACTATTACGACAAACACTAGGCTGGCATTCATTGCCTTTTGCTTTATAGGAGGAGTTTGTGAGATTCTTATCCAGAAGACTCATCATGCCAAGTGATCTTAATTACGCAAACTCACTGTTTGGTGGGCGCGCGTTAGCATGGATAGACGAAGAAGCTGCAATGTTTGCCATCTGTCAGCTTGAGACTAACTGCCTTGTAACGAAACATATGGGAGAAATCGCTTTCGAGGCGCCTGCTATGGCGGGAGACATTGTTGAATTTGGCGTTGACGTTAAGGCGGTTGGCAGAACATCAATCACGGTGTCATGTATGATGCGAAATAAGAAGACTAAGACAACAATTTGTTTTGCTGACGATATCGTATTTGTCAAAGTTGATCCGAAAACGCGTAAACCTGAGCCTCATGGTAAAACAATTGATACCCTCGTGCTGTAATTTTGCATTTTGCTTTAATATCTCAGTTTACATCATTGACTTTACATTCGCTGTTGATACCATGCGCGCGTTGTTTGCAAATGTATTTTTTATTGCCTTAAAAGCATTTGAATAAATAGACAACACAAAAGAAACCAAGGGGTGCAGGTTAACGCCTGCTGAGATTCGCAAGAGAACCCTTAATTACCTGATCCGGCTAGTACCGGCGTAGGAATGGTTCATAGTTATCAAACCTATTACCTGCCGTAACACCGGTTCTATCTATAATGAATGGAACCAATAATAATGAAAATACATCCTTTTATTGCAGCGTTGACTGCATTAGGACTAAGTACGCAATCCCTTGCTGATGATATCGAAAGAATAACGGTCAGTGCTGATTTATCACAGCGCGATTTATCTGAATTACCCGCATCAGTGCTAGTGATAGACGATGTCACACTGGAATTAAGAGAAACACGCCATTTAAAAGACGTCATTGCGACCTTGCCCAATGTTAACTTTAGTGCTGGCGCAACGCGTGGCAAGTTTATCCAAATTCGCGGGATTGGTGAACGCAGTCAGTTTTCTGAACCAACCAATCCATCCGTTGGCTTACTATTGGATGATTTAGATATCTCTGGTTTGGGCAGTCTTGCGACGACGTTTGACCTGCAACAAGTGGAGCTGCTTTCAGGACCGCAATCAGTGGCATCAGGTGTGAACAGTCTTGCCGGCGTTATCAAATTGGTGAGTAACGATACTGAAGCGTCGAACAACGTTGGGCTTTCGATTGCCGAATTTGATGAATGGCAGTTAAGCGCTGCTGGAACGGTGGACATCAATGACGCGATCTCTGTGCGTATTTCAGTGCAAAATACGCAATCAGATGGCTTTGTAAAAAATCAATTTCTGAATAGAGAGGACACCAATGGCGTTGATGAATTAACGGCTAAGGCCACACTATTTTATGACATTGACGATACGTCATCGCTGCAAGCGAGCGTATATCGGTTTGATATTGATAATGGATACGACGCCTTTTCATTGGACAATGACAATGTCACGCGTTCTGATCAGCCTGGCTTTGACAAAACCGACGCAGATGCATTGAGTGTAAAATACTCAAAAGATTTTGGCACTATTCAGCTGCAGACGATCGCAA
>JBCDMA010000169.1:0-8581 GCA_038744645.1 Pseudomonadota bacterium
ACAGACTTGTCAATGAATGTAAAAATCTATGGCGTGGAGACTGAGCGTGCAGATGACGGACTCGCGTTGAGCTCCCGCAACGGTTATTTAACCAGTGAACAGCGCTCGATTGCACCCGTTCTATACCAACAAATAAGCGCGTTGGCGGATTCACTCGAAGCGGGAAGACAAGACTATAGCGTGCTCATTCGTGAGACGAAACAAGGCTTAGTTGACGCAGGGTTCAAAGTCGATTATGTCGAACTTAGGGCAGCGGATTCACTACTTCCACCCAGCCATGAAGATACAAGCCTTGTAGTACTTGCCGCTGCATTTTTAGGTAAAACGCGCTTAATCGACAACTATGAAATCAATCTTTAGTCATTGAGTCTTTAATCGTTGAGAAGCATGGCTGCATATTTGGCGAAATACGTGAGGATGCCATCAGCGCCAGCGCGTTTAAACGCCATCAGCGATTCCATAATAACCTTGTCTTTATCCAACCAACCATTGTTAAATGCAGCACAATGCATGGCGTACTCTCCGCTGACTTGATAAGCAAAGGTCGGCACTCCAAATTGATCTTTACACGCCTTAACAATATCTAAGTAGGGCATCCCTGGTTTCACCATGACCATATCGGCACCTTCTTCAATATCTAAGGCTATTTCTTTTAGCGCTTCGTTGGCATTTGACGGGTTCATTTGATAGCTTTTTTTATCACCGCCTTTTAGGTTCGTAGCAGATCCTACTGCATCTCTAAAAGGTCCATAGTAGCTTGATGCGTATTTAGCGGCGTAGGACATAATACAGGTATGGCGAAAACCTTCACTTTCCAATGCGGTGCGAATTGCCCCTACTCTGCCATCCATCATATCTGAAGGCGCAACAATGTCGGCACCTACGGCTGCGTGCGAAATGGCTTGCTTGACCAACACGTCAATGGTTTCGTCGTTTAGTACATAACCACTATCGTCTACTAAGCCATCTTGTCCATGAGAGGTAAAAGGATCGAGCGCAACATCGGAAATCACCACGATATCGTCTGCAAATCGTTGCTTGAGGCGAGAAATTGTTTCTTGTACAAGTCCTTGTTTATTAAAGGCTTCTTCTGCAGTTAAACTTTTCTTTTCACTGGGTGTGACGGGGAAAAGTGCGAAGGTTTGTAAACCAAGGCCAATGCATTCAGCGACCTCCTCTTCCAAAAGATCCGCGCTGAATCTTTTGATACCCGGCATAGAGTCTACGTTTTCCGTTTTATTCTCACCGTCAATAACAAACATAGGGAATATCAAATCAGTGCTAGAAACGTTGTTTTCGGCGACGAGGTCGCGCAAAACCTGATTGCGACGCACCCTTCTTAATCTTGTAGTCAATTGCATGTACTGGCTGTTTTTCTTAATTTCGGTTTTTGCTCATTATGCGTTAGCTGGAAATTATCCGCTAGCTGAAACTGATGTATCCAGAGAAATTATTTAAGATGGTTTAAAAGAAAACATAGGCTTGTAAGCCAGGTGATATTAAAGTGCGAATCTCACAGTTCGACGGCGGGATCTGTCTCCATTGAAAAAGGCTTTGCAACTAATTTATTTCGGCCGGACGCTTTGGCTTGATAGAGCAGCTTGTCCGCAAAGGTGACAACCGCATCTTTTTCTTCTTCGTTATCTAGGACCTTACTTGTGAGTCCAATACTCACGGTAAACGTAATTGTACTTCGTTCAAATTCAACAGAAAGGCGCTCAACATCGCTACGCACCTTTTCCATCAGTTCGACAGCGCCATCAAGGTCGGTTGCAGGCATTATTACGACAAATTCTTCGCCGCCATAGCGACAGATCACATCTGCTGGCCGCTTGATATTTTGCTTAAGCACTTGGGCGAATTGCTTCAAGCATTCATCACCTGCCATATGACCATGCTCATCGTTAATTTTCTTAAAGAAATCGATATCAAACACGGCGACAGAAAGCATAGTTCTCTCTCGACGACTACGACGCGCCTCTGCCAATAATCTTTTGTCGAAAAAACGCCTGTTCATTACATCTGTGAGCGCATCTGTAGACGAGAGGCGCTCTAACTCTTTGTTGACGTCAGATAATTCTCTCAAAGCAATTTCAAGTTCAAGCGTTCGTTCGTCGACCTTGTATTCGAGTGTCTGAGTAAATTCATCATCCGATGAATTTGTGTTACTTTGCGCTTGCTCTGACGAAGTTTCCAATGGTGTTCGTGATATAGGTTCGTTCGTTTCTATTATTGTATCTAGTCTATGTTGATAGGCGATACTTGTTGCCAAACCAAATGTCATAAACATTGTTTTGATTAAAACACCCACTATAAGAACATTTATTGGCCTGGTGCCAATCTCGAGGAACCCATAGTTATCTAACGCTATTAACCCTATCGTGATAAATAGAGAAGCCAAAGCCACGCTGTACAAGTTGCGCGGCACCAATCCCGACATTGACAGTTTGAGTACTGCAAAAAACAGTGTTGAGTATGCGATGGCCGTAATCAACGCAACACCAATCATCAAAAGTGCATTGGGTAAAACGACGCTGTAGACAGCAAAAATAATTAGCAGAATTTTAAATGCAAGCAATATTCGATACAGGACATTTGAATGGCTTTTTATACTCAATTCACTGATAGAGTACTGAATAAAAACTGCTGCAGCAGCGGCTGCAAAAAATATTGTTGCGCGTGCCTGTAACCATACGCTCTCCGGCCATATAAACTTAAATAATATCCCGTGGGCTGCCAATAGCGCGACTGTCGTACAAAAAAGAAAAGCTGCAAATACAAGCGATTTTTGGTCCATTGTAAAAACATAGAGCATCCCGCAAAGAAGCAGGCTTACCAACATCGCGCCAGCAAAGGCACCTACAAAGAATTTATTCGCGCCGTCGTATGCAATAAAATCCAATTTATCCCAGACACGTGTTTGTACTTCTAATGCACCTGCTGATGTTACCTTCAACAAGAGGGTGAGTTGTTCAGACGTCGATGGTACAGGAAACAAAAATGCTTCGTGCAAAACAGGTCGCTGATAATAATCCAAGCTGTCACCTGATAAATGGGAAGCGACGATTTCTTGTGTAGAATTGCTGATAAACCAAACCTGAATATCATCGATTGAGCTGTTTGTTATTTCAATGAGTCGTTGATCATTATCAAGCGCTAATGGAACTGTTGCCTTAAACCAAAGGCTTTCATTAAACATCACTCGAGCCTGTTGTTCATAGGCGACGAATGATGATGCGTCTTTATTCATTACCTGTTCGACACTGAGTGAAGAAGCAGTATCGGTAAAAAACGCTTTGTGCAATTCGATGCTTTTGTCGTCGTTAGGTGCAGACAGTGAGACAAATATCAATACTAAACCGAGGAAGACAAACAGGGGAAAATACAACAAAGGGTTGTTGTAAAAAGAAGTACTAAGTGTCTTTATTGTGTCCTTTATCATTGTCAAAAAGGGCTAGCGCATTTTTTTCTGTTGTCCTTTTAACAATATCGGCATCAACACCGATTATTTCAGCGATTTCTTGAATTATATGAATGAGATATCTCGGGTGATTATTTGACGATCGTGGCTTAACCGTTTTTGGAAATAAAAAGGGAGCATCGGTTTCCACTAACAATTTTTCAAGCGGCAGCGCGCAGATGCTTTCCCTTAATTCAACTCCCCTTTTAGGATCGCAAATCCACCCAGTAACACCAATATAGCACCCGAGGTTTAAGTAACTTTGCATCTGATGTTTTGTGCCAGTGAAACAGTGTTGAATCCTAAAGCTGGCATTGCGAGCGTACTTTTCTAACAAAGCGAGTTGTTGTTCCCACGCATCTCGCTCATGCAGATAAAGCCCTTTCCCTGTCTCTTGGGCAAGTGTTAGTTGTTGTATAAACGCAAACTCTTGTTGTTCAGGCGTTGAGAAATTCCGATTAAAATCCAATCCACACTCGCCTATTGCTACGCAATGTTCATCTTTCATAAGATCGCGAAGGGCAGCATAATGATTGTCCGTCCATTCAGATGCATAGTGAGGATGCACGCCGGCGGTGAATCGCAGTTTGAAAGTATCACTGTCATGACGGTCGCAAAACGTTTGTGCTTCAAGGCTTTATTGTAACGTGCTGGAAATTATTAGCAGGCCAGAAAGACCTGCTTGTGCTGATTCAGCAATGATTGAAACGGGATCAAAGCGTTCGCTAAGCAGATTGACGCCACAATCAAACATAGAGATCCCCGGTTATTTAAGATTTCGAGACTTGTTGGCGAACTGAGGTATCACTCTCTCTCGGATACCTGCTCTTCAAGCTCATCATCGTTTTTGCCTGAGTAAATAGAACCGATAATGACACCAACCTCGAAGAGTAACCACATAGGAATTGCTAATATCAATTGGGATAAGGGGTCGGGTGGAGTTAACAGCATGCCGACACAAAAAACTCCGATAATAACAAATGGTCTTTTTGCCCGCAGCCCATCAGCGGTTGCCATCCCTGTCCAACACATTAAAACGATGGCAACAGGCACTTCAAACGCTATGCCAAATGCGAAAAACAGTTTAAGTACAAAGTTGAGATAACTTGCTATATCAGTGCTTACAGCAACACCTTCTGGGGCAACACTGCTAAAAAACAGAAAAGCAACGGGAAACACGACGTAATACGCAAATGCCATCCCTGTGTAAAAGAGCAAGGTGGAGCTGATGAGTAAAGGGGCGACCAAACGTTTTTCGTTTTTGTAAAGCCCTGGCGCGATGAAAGCCCATACCTGATAAAGCACTGCCGGGATTGCAACAAAAAACGCTAACACTAACGTAAGTTTGAAGGGCGCTAAGAAGGGTGAAGCCACGTCTGTTGCAATCATACTTGCGCCGTCAGGCATTGTTTCGATTAGGGGTTTTGCCACATATGCGTATATTTCTTGTGCAAAGAAAAACATCGGTATGAAGGCTATTAATACTGCGAGCACTGATTTTAGTAGTCGACTGCGTAGTTCTATAATGTGTGAAACGAGACTACTTGCTTGCTGCGTCATTATCGCCTTTATCGCTTATATCGTCTTTAACCCCAGCCTTGACAGGGTCCGTTGATTTATCTGATGACGTATGGGCAATTGGCGCAATTGAATTGTGATTTTTGTAGGGTTCTTGGACCGACGCAGCGGCCGCTTTTAACTCATCTACACTGCGCTTAACATCGTCACCAATTTGGCTCATACCGGCCTGTTCGGCCTGTTTGAGGTGGTCGTGAAGTTCGTCGATTTTAAGTTGGTGCGATACTTCTTGCTTGAATCCATTCGCAACATTCTTAATGTCTTTCACCGTTTTTAACGTGGAACGGATAGCTCCTGGCATTCTCTCAGGTCCCAATACTAGAAGAGAGACAATACCAATGATCAGAAGCTCCCAAAAACCAATGTCGAACATTGTTATTCTTTTACTTTTTCTTTATGCTGCTCAGTTAAGTCTTCGCTTGCCGTATGAGACTGCTTATCTTCTACAGTATCAAAATCAGCGTCTTTTTTCTCTTTTGCTTCATCTTCGTTGACTGCGTTTTTAAATCCACGTAATGCGGTGCCCAGATCGGTTCCTAGATTACGCAATTTCTTCGTACCGAACAGCAGCACAACGATGACTAAAATGACTAAAATTTCCCAAAAACCAAACGACATAGTGACTCCAGTTCAATATTGTTGTGTCTGTTTTTAATGCTTTAACTACTACATTATACCTTTAATTCACAGAATATCATGTGAATGGCACTAAAACAGTAGTCGATGGGCTCACGCGCCTCTGGGGTCGGTGTCTATAGCGGCAGGGTCGCTCTGATGTTGTTGCCAAAATCGCTTCAAATGCGTGTGTTGATGAATATCGTAGAGTTCTCTAAATACCATCCAGTCTAACAGGCAATAAAGACAAATTTCCGGATAATCCCAACCACTGAATTTACCGTCTGACACCGCATCGTCTAACGCTTTAAACCCTATATCCAATCGCTCATACTGCAGCTTGAATAGCAAACTGGTTTTGTCGGTGATATCAAGGCCAGAACGAGAAGACATTAGAATGGTGACAAGAGAATCATTCGCGGCATTTATCGTGGTAACGAGGTTTTCCTGTTCCCACGAAAGTGGACTCCAGTGCATTATCTCGCGAAGGTAGCGATAAATTACACCTGAATCAAATACAACTGTCTCGTTATCAACGAGCATGGGTATTTTCATGCTCGGGTTTTGTTTCATAACCTCTTGGCGAATCGCATCATCATAGATATCGGTAAGCACAAATTCATGTTCATGGCCATGCAAAAGTAGGCGAACGCGCCGCACGAATGGAGAGACAATCGAACCATAGAGTTTCAACATATTTTTGGGGTTCTCGGGTTGTGCCTAGATGCTAAAGCTCGCGCCGCATCCACAGGTGGTAGTGGCATTTGGATTATTGACTAAAAAACGCGATCCTTCCAATCCCTCGGTGTAATCTACGATACCACCAACGAGATATTGCAAGCTCATTGGATCAACAACAAGCGTGACAGCATCTTTTTCGATGGTCATGTCACCATCGTTGACTTTTTCATCAAATGTAAATCCATACTG
Source organism: Pseudomonadota bacterium (assembly GCA_038744645.1). Lineage (GTDB taxonomy): Bacteria > Pseudomonadota > Gammaproteobacteria > Enterobacterales > Alteromonadaceae > Glaciecola. The sequence goes on from JBCDMA010000169.1 coordinate 6,584, forward strand.
AAAGCCAGAACACCCGCCACCTGTCACATAGACGCGCAATTTAAGATTCGGGTTTTCTTCTTCATCTATCAGTATTTTAACTTTTTTTGCTGCCGCATCGCTAAATTCGATTGGCATTGCAGTTTCGACTGACATTCATCATTTCTCAAAAGGAATATTATTCTAAATTATCTAATACCTGACTAGTTTAATCAAGTATTGTCTGAATTTGCCATGATATCCTGCCACTTTAGCGTCTTAGAAAAGCTGGCATGTTTTCGCTTTAATCTAAAGATATCTGTGGTGATTTCAACTCTGTCAGGAATGAATGATGGCGGAAGAACAAAGGGAATGTCTTTTTGTTGGAAATATTTAAAAGCATAGTCAAAGGATTGCGACGCGTCTGATATTCCGGAGAGCGAATAGCTCGCGAGCTTTCCATCGCGCAAACCTAACAAGCGAATGTTGAGCTTTCCCGATAACGTGTCTTTGAATTTTCTGTTTTGAAGTAATACCAGTGAGAGTCGATAGGCATTGTCGGCCTGCATATGCGTCACTTGTGCATGTTCTACAAAAAAACCGTCTTTATCTACTTTTGGTGACATCACGCGTTGATATAGAGTCACCTGCCGTTCTAATTCATATTCCCGCTTTATTGACTGTTCAAGCATTTGCTTGGTGTCATTTAAGCTGATTTGCGAAATATCTAGCTCTATTTTTTGTTGATTGTACCTTTCTATCAATGTTTGATTTTCTGCCGCTAAATTGGCCGATGACTGGGCAAGCATCGAGATCTGCTTGTCTTTTTCGTCCGTCGCATAGGTGGCGGTCATATATCCACCTAAAAACATGATGGCGGACAAAAAGACCCAAGATGCTTGTTTGGCAAAAAAATTAACCCTCTGTTTATTATGACTTTTTGCCAAGAATCTTTCTCCTAAATAAGTAGGGTGTGATAGTATACTTTCAATTTCGCCAACTAACTAAAGCAAGTAAGCAAATATCATGCTCAGTAAAATGCCGACGGGCATGTTTAAATCCATTCAGAGCATTAGAGAAACACTGTCAATGCCGACGGTATCTTTGCAGCTTTGTTTAGTCGGATTGGCGGCTGGATTCATCGCTTCATGCGTCATTATCATTTTTCGCTTCATTGTGTACACATGGCATGAACACATGATGGGCAGCCTGGCGAATTATGCTGCACTTGAGCCAATTATCCGTCTTTTTTTACCCATTGCTGCCATGATATTGGTCCTCTGCGTTGCCCTTCTCACAGGTTTCAAACACTATCGACTTGGGATCCCGTTCGTCATCCACAGGCTTAAATTCTACTATGGTCATGTCCCATTCGGTTCGACAATAAATCAGTTCTTTGGTGGTATTTTGGCATTGGGCAGTGGATTCGTTGTGGGCAAGGAAGGCCCTACGGTGCATTTGGCAGCAGCAGTAAGTCACTACATTGGGCGCTGGATGCGACTGCCCTTTAATTCTCTACGAATTATCGCCGGGTGTGGTGTCGCAGCGGGCATAGCCGCCGCATTTAATACGCCATTCGCCGCCGTTATCTTTGTCATGGAAGTTGTCCTACGCGAATATAGAGTGCACGTATTCCTCCCCGTCATGCTTGCCGCAGCTTGCGGATCAGTGCTGACTCGAAGTGTATTTGGTGATGTTTACGCACTGTCTTTTTTGACCTTTGAACCTGTCGGTGGATGGGAATTGCTTTATCTCGTCTTGTTCGGATTTGTTATTGGGTGCGTTGCCTCACTGTTTAATTTCAACTTGATGTTTTTAATGCGCTCATTCAGAAACGTAAATATGTTTCTGCGGTTGCTGTTGGCAGCAACGCTGACGGGCGTCGTTGGCTATTTCTTTCCGCAGGCATTGGGCGCTGACTTTGTGAACATTGCTCCCTTAGTTGCCACCGATCTTGAGCTGAAAACCTTGTTCATTATATTTGCAGCAAAATTTCTACTCGCCAGCGTTGCGATCGCACTTGGCGTACCTGGCGGTATC
>JBCDMA010000170.1:0-8566 GCA_038744645.1 Pseudomonadota bacterium
CGATTCTCTGCAAACGCTGAAAGACGACGCATATGACAATGCGGTTGGCTACTACGCCGATTTTATTAATAGTTTCTCGTTTGACGATGCACTGGCGGGACAAGTAGCAGAACTGCGTTTTTATATGGCAGAAGCCTTACTTGCATCGTTGCAATATCAAAAAGCTATCGAGGCATTTGAAACTTACGCTTATATCGATCAAGTCAATCCGATGGCGGTTGAAGCTGCATATGCAGCAATACTCGCATGGCAAGAATTATTGCAACTTCACAACGCGGGCATTGCAGATAATGCAGGCGGCAACGAGCTTTCATTGTCCTATCAACAAAGTCAGGCGAAATATATAGACGCCTTCCCTGGCGATGAGCGTGCATTAACAATTGCAGTAACGTTGATGCAAGCCCTCTATATGCAAAAAGACTACATTTCAGCTATGCGCTGGTCTTCGTGGATCCTGGAAGAAGCAAGCAACATGCACCAGCTTTCTTATGAACAAACGGAATCTGCGCTTTTGGTCAATGCTCATGGTAATTTTGCGCTTGGTAACTATGTACTCGCCGAAACAAGTTATGATGACTTACTGAGAACGTTACCGAAAGATGATGACAGACGAGACGAACTTAACGAATCTCTCGCAACTGCGATATATAAGCAAGCTGAGCAATCATTAAGAGACCAAGGCCTTGATCAGGCTGCGCTCGCAAATATCGATTTACAAGACGTTAGCCTTGAAGAACAGCAGCGTCAGGCACTAACGCAAGCGATTGAGCATTTTGCCCGTCTTATCGATAAGACGCCTGATGCAAGTTCACGCGTCATAGCTGAATACGATATAACCACCTATCATGCGCTGCTGGGCAACTGGGATAAGGCCATCAAAGGTTGGTTAGCGTTTGAAAAACGTTATCCAGACAATGACCTTTCATCAAATATCAAGCCGCAATTGTTATTTGCTTATGAGAAAACGGAAAACTGGACACCGGCAGCACAGCTATTAATTGAAAAATACCAGCAGTCACCCGACTCTGAAGAAGGGCGACTTTCACTGTACACAGCTGCTGAATATTTTGATAAAGCAAATGATCGCTCACGCGCATTAGATACCTACCGAAGATACGCACATGCTTATGAGCAACCCATTGCACAAGCCAATGAAGCGCGTTATCGAATGAGTCAGTTTTACCTAGAGTCAGGTGAAGATACCAAGCGCCGATTCTGGTTAAACAAAATAATGCAGGCACAACTGGCACTGTCTTCAGCTGATCCCTCAAATGCAGGTACGCCAAGGTCACGCTATTTGGCAGCGATGTCCGCCATGGTGTTTGCGCAAGATGCCGATTATATATTTAGCCACATTAAGCTTACGGCGCCCATCGATAAGAGTTTGCGCAAAAAACAAAAGGCACTTGAAAGTGCTATCAATGCCTACGATCGGGTCATGTCTTTCGCTGTTGCCGAATACACGACCGCCGCTAACTTTAAGTTAGCCGATCTATATGCTGGACTTGTCAACGATCTAATGGATTCTGAGCGTCCTTCAGGATTGTCGATGCTAGAGCTTGAACAATACGACATGCTGTTGGAAGAACAGGCGTATCCATTTGAAGAGACCGCTATTCAAATCCATGAACAGAATATCTCACGAGTGCAAAAGGGTTTATATGACGACTACGTCAAACAGAGTTTTTCTGCATTAAGCCGTTTTATGCCAGCGCGATACAACAAGCCGGAAATTAACCCAGAGGTAACTATCAATGACTTATAAAATTGGAATACTTAGCATTACATCTCTTGTTTTTATGTCAGGTTGTTTTTCTTTATCGACGCCGGAGGTTGCCGAGAAGGAGGCGAATTTTTCTCAGGAAGAAATTGCCGCAAGTGCTGACCAACTGCCAGCGAGCAATGCAGAGATTGGTTTGGCTGAACAACTGCGAGCACAAACTAATCTCTATGAAATCAATAAAAAGGACCTCAGTAGGAAGCAACGAGACCATATGATAGGCGCAGTCAATGCATTGCAATCTCAAAACATCGCAGATGGTTTAAGCAAAGTCGCTGCAGCCGAAGCGTTGGGAACACTCACTAGCGCTTCTTATGTCGTAAAAGCCGATTTACTTATGGCAAATGATGACACACAAGCTGCAAAACAAGCGCTAGAGCAGTCGCTTGCCGTCAATCCATATAATCCGAAAGCCGCCAACAGATTAGCTACCCGGTATCGAGAGGAGGGACAATTTGAAACTGCGCTAGAGTATTACACTAGAGCCATTAAAGCGGTACCCATGTATGCGCCAAGCTATCGCAACCGCGGCATACTCAATGATTTGTACTTGCTTGACAAGGTATCAGCGATAGAAGACTACGAAACCTATTCAGCGTTGCTCGAATATGAGAATGTTGAGCTTCAGAGCAAAGACGTGGAAAAATCTATCAAGCTCGTGAAACGCTGGATAGTTGATGTTGATAGGCAACTTCAGCGCATAGTGAGTAATTCTAATGGCCTTTGATAAGTCTCTTATCGCAACACTAAGTGCATTCTGCGCCCTGTCGATTATACATATTGGCGCTTCCGCTCAGGATGCTACAGTCACGGATGACGCAGAGCTAGCAGAATCAAATGCGCATCTTATTGCAGACGCAAAACCGACAGTGGCTCGTTCAGTCTCTTCCGGACCGATTATTCGATTGGAAGACACCATAAGAGGCAATAAAGAACAGCCACAAGTGTTAACAATTGTTCCTTGGCAATTGCCGGTTCACAAAAACATAGATGCAACGTCCAAGTGGCAACCTGCAATCGACAAACTGGCACCAATAGAAAGAAACACGCTTTTGCGAAATTTGGATGTCTTTGCGGTTGTCGAAGATAGTGATACGGTCGCTGAAGAATAGTAAGCGATACAAAAATTGTGCAGGTTAAACTAACCACCTACACATCGGCTAAATAGTTGGTAAACCCCTCAACATAACTATCCCAACCAGCATCATGCATCGCCATGCTTTGCTGGTCAGTAAATCCGCTATGCTTTAGCACGATACGTGTTCCTTGTTGGATGGGAATGAAGACCACATCAATCTCGGTGACATTGCCATCGTTATTCCATTCCCAGGTATACCGAATGTGTCGGTTGGGTTCGATAATGAGGAATTTACCTTCATTACTGCTCTTCATATCTGGCATTTCAATAAACAGTCGATAGTGACCACCAATTTCAGGCAGAATATCCATTGAAGTAGCAGGTGGAATAACGGTATTCGATGAGACCCATGCGGCATAAACGTGTTCAATCGGAAAAGCTAATTCGTATGTTTTGTGAATGTTCATTCTAGATTCTCCTTTGACGTTAATGCGTTCAGCCTTGGCCTTTTTCATCAATTTGACTGGCATTGCACTCACCTTGATTTAGCTCTACTTTGCGTGAGCAGGCGTGCAGAAATGCCTCCAATCGCGTATAGCCACTTGGAAGTATAGCGTTTGGTTCGTTTGGCAACTTGTCATCCAGTGACCGCCTCGTTATGACAGAAGTTGATAGTAGCCATTTGCGCCAGCCAGGCCAGCCTTTCTCCGTGAGCTTGCACCTATCTTTTGCGCTAGGTGCATCAGGTTCTGGATAGCCTGGTCCGCCAGCAAGCACGATTTGAAAACGCGTATCGCCCGTTTCGGTATAGCAGTTGATAATTTCTCCTGACCGAGATTTTATATTGCTAATGATTTCCTTCTCTAATGGTATGCGGTGCGCAGGGAAGGCACCCGCTAGAGAAAGTACCTCATTTTCAGTGACTGGCTTTGATGGTACTGACACGCCATAAGGAATAGCACTGGCTATAGGAGTGTTCTTTAACATGTATTCTCCTTCGCTCAAATCTGTTTTAATGGTCGACGATGCTTCTGGTAGTTGTTTGGTCTCGCCATTTTTCAGTAGCAATGCATTTTTCTTATAGTGCATATTCACTGTGCCATTAGATCCAGGCCTCAATTCAACCGTATTCTGCGACTCCCTGTCAGTAATAAAGACGTTGCCCAAAATATTTACATTGATATCTGTATTGAAGCCCGTTCCGTTTCGCGTATAGAGATCGACAAACCTGTCTCTTTGAGTACCAAAATTAACGTTTTCTGCATAATAAAAATTTTTAGCTCCGCTTCGAGGAATTCTACCCTCTCCATAGGCGATAATGCTTCTTGTTATATCCACATTTATTGTTTGGTGGCCTATTAACGACAAAAAGGCGTGGGCATTGAGGTTTTTCCATTTGCCCCGCACTGCGTGAATGGAATAGTTTAGGCCGAGCGCAATAATTGAGTTTCTTACAGTCAGGTTATCCACTTTCCTAGAGACATCCAATGTACCGTCGATACCAAAGGTCAAGGTAACGTGGTTTAAGAAAACGTTGTTTGCGTTTTCAATAGCGAGTGTATCTCTTGTGTCATAGCCCTTGGAACTATTGAGATTCTGATTCGTATGCTTATCGTTTGACATAAAACGAATGTGCTCTATGACTACATTATCAGCACTGACGATGTTGCGAGGTGATTGCACGACAATACCTGGAAAAGGCGCCGTCTGCCCCGCAATGTGGACGTCATCATTATTGATATTGAAGTTGGCGGTGCCGTAGTCAATCCGACCGGCCACTTCAAACACACATACGCGTTTACCCTTGCCATTGATACAGTTTTCAAGTGAACCAGGACCCCTGCTTTCTAGGTTGGTTACGCGGTAAATATCGGCGTCCTGAGCAGGTCGTGTGTAGACACCAAAACCATTGGCAGTGGGTACGGCGGGCAGTTGACCTAAAGGGCTGGAGGGCTTTTGACTTGATGTTCCGGTCACATCTGAACTAATAGTATTTGCTTGAACAGCACTGGTAAGCAAGCAAAGCAATATCCCTACAATAGCTGTCCCTTTCACTGACGTTTTCCTTTTTGATGAAGCATGAAAATCAACGCTTTGGTCCTTGTGAGCTAATAATAAACGTAAAAGTTTCACAAAGCTCACAAAAATTTACGTAGCGCAAGAAGCATATATGACGCTTGCCTGCTTTAATGACATCTCTCTTGAAGTAGTGCGCAATCCAACAATAACGTGAGCAAATCCGTTTCATTTCCACAGGTATAAAAATTCACACACTAGCAATCACGCTGATACTTACGACAGTACCTAAAGACTTTAGAGTGCAAGCTACACCGATTACTTTGTTTTAACTCTAACTATGTGGAGAGATATCGAATGGACATACTAGAAACCATCACTCGATTTTTCCAGGAAGGTGGTTCATTCATGCTTCCTATCGCGATTGTTTTGGCGCTTGGATTAGCAATTGCGCTAGAGCGATACTTATTTTTGATTTCAGCAACCTTTACCAATCGCAAAGCGTTTAAGAACATTGAGCCGATGCTTGCTAGACAAAAATTCGATCAAATTATCTCTTTTTCACAAGAAAATACGGCACCAATCACTCGAGTAATCAGCGCTGGTGTATCGCGATTGAAACTCTCGCCAAGACGAGAAGATATCGAATATGCAATGGAAGAAGGCTTGATGGAAACCATCCCGCGATTGGAAAAACGCACGAATTATCTTGCCACCCTCGCCAACATAGCCACTCTTCTCGGTCTTTTGGGTACAATCATCGGTTTGATTGCTGCTTTCTCTGCTGTTGCAAATGCTGATCCATCAGAAAAAGCGAACTTACTATCAGCATCCATCTCTGTGGCGATGAATACCACAGCATTTGGTTTGATTGCGGCGATCCCCCTTCTTGGCCTTCACGCAGTGCTGCAGACGAAAACAACAGAGATCATCGACAGCATGGAAATGGCAGGCGTTAAGTGTATGAACACCCTTGTCGCCGTGCGAGAGCTTGCACCCGTTTCAAGAGTCACGGACTAGAGTAAGGGAATCACGATGGGTTTGCGCGTATCAAAACACCGTACAAAAGCCAAGGAAGATGCTGAACTAGACATTACGTCTTTCATGAACTTGATGATTGTGCTTGTGCCTGTATTACTGATGATGATGGTTTTTTCGCGCATCACGGTTGTCGAGTTAAATCTACCCGGAATTGGGGGTGAAGCAACGGTTGAAGAAATAAAACAAGAGAAACTTGAGCTTGTTGTATCTGCAGATGCCATAGATATCTTTTTCCCTCAAGGCTATCTGGTACAAAGCATTCCCAATATCACTACAGCAGACCCTTCGGGTCAGCAACTGGATACCTATGATTTTGTTTCTGTGCAGGCAGTATTAAAACAAGTTAAACAGACTTTGCTATCAAATGGCGTGGATAAAAAAGACATAACGCTTCTATTGCCAGAAGATCTTGATTATCAATCCATTGTCAGTTTGATAGACAATACTCGCTCGTACAAAGATGTCGTTGTTGCCGATGTTGTTAATGCTGAGCTCTTCCCAGAGGTATCTTTAGCCATTGCGCCAACGCAGATCCTAACGGCGAGTAATCACGCTTACAATCAGGTGAGTAGCCAATGAAGCAGTCGGCAAGAGGAAAGCGCATGGCGCGCAACCATCGAAGAAATCAGTCTAAATCCAAACTGAGTCTGGTTTCATTGATGGACATTTTTACTATCTTAGTATTTTTCTTGATGCTAAATGCGTCAGACGTGCAAGTGCTGCAATCAGATGACATGGTCAAGCTGCCAGTATCAACAGCTGATGCGCCAGCAAAAGAAACGCTATTACTCTTGGTTACAAGAGAGCAAGTGATGTTGCAAGGAAAGCCTATCACTACTACCGGTGCATTGAAAAATGCACAGACGGACGCCATCGACGAATTGAAATCGGAGTTGGACTATCACTCAGCTCGCCGAACGACGTTGAACGATGTTGAAAAACAACAGCAAAGCATCACGATCATGGGTGATAGCAGTGTTACTTTTGCTGTGTTGAAGCAGATTATGCAGGCGTGTGCGTCCACCGGTTACACTAATTTAGCCCTGGCAGTTGAAAACAAGACTGACACCGGTTCCGCATTGTCTTCAGGAGGTAGCTAGTGACGACAGCAGTCTACTTCCACAGCAAACTTCCATGGGAAAGCGCGCAGCAAGAAAACAGTAAGTTTACTGTCATTAGTGCGATCATCTTAGCGATCACTTTGGCGTTCGCAGTATTGGTTACACTCATGGATCTGCCTGAAATACCAAGAGAAGAGCAAGAGCAATTACCGCCTCAGCTTGCGAGAATAATACAAGCCGAAGAGCCGCCACCACCGCCGCCACAGGTCGAACCTGAACCGGAGCCTGAACCAGAGCTCGAACCTGAACCCGAAAAAGCACCTGAGCCAGAGTTGGTAAAAGAGCCTATCCCGGCAAAACAAGATTTGCCTGCGCCGCCCGTGGAAGAGGAAGTTGTCTTGTCCGAGCAGGAAAAAGTCGCCGAAGCAAGAGAAACTGCGAAGAGCAGTGGCGTACTCGCCTTTTCAAACACCTTGAGCAGCATGCGTGATATGGCCAACTTAAACAATTTGGCGAACACAGAGCAGACACAAGGTGGTGGTCACGCCGAACAGACTGAACGCGCGGTGATTGCAGCACCAAATCTTGCTGCCAGCGGCGGTATTAAAGCCGGTGAAGTATCCACTGATATTGGTGCAGCAGGTCAGCTTGAAGGCAGAAGAACGACGGAATTTGTGGCCGCCAGTGAAGGCGAAGTAGCGCTCGCGACAAAACGCGTTGACGAGTCTAGTCAAGTCATCGGTAATCGTGACCTTGATAAGATCAGACAAACGCTGGATGCAAACAAAGGCGCTGTGTATTCGCTCTACCGACGCGCATTAAGGGAAGATCCAACCATTGAAGGCAAACTTACAGTGAAGTTGGTCATTGAACCTGACGGTTCGTTGTCATCAGTGACACTTGTAGATTCCGAGCTAGACGCGCCGGATTTGGTCACACGATTGATAAACCGCATAAAGCTGGTCAACTTTGGTCCAGAAAACGTTACTCAAACCGAACTGGAGTACGCCTACAACTTCCTACCCTTTTGACGATTGGACATCATTTGGGTTTAATATCTTGACCTCGCGCTGCGGGAATGGGATCTCGATATTGTGTTCTCGCAGCGCCTCAAAAATCATCAGCATCAAGTCACCACCGACACGGTTTTTGCCATCATCAATACCGTGCATCCAAAATTCGACGAAAAGATTGACGCCGCTATCGCCAAAACTGTCGATTTCACAATCCGGATTTTCTTCAAACGGCACATCCTCCCCACTGATGACTTGCGGATGTGTAGCAACAACATCGCGGATAATATCGCAAAGCGCGCGAATATCAGTGTTGTATGCGACTGAAAAATCGACCCTAAAACGCTGTTTAAGGTCTTTGTGTGACCAGTTGGTAAATTTATCGTTGATGAACTTTTCATTCGGCACCATGATAAATCGGCCGTCGAATGTTTCTAGCGTCGCATAGCGCATCTTGAATTCTCTGACATATCCTTTTGCACCATCATCAAATTCAATAAAGTCATCTACCGTGATTGACCGGTCTAACAATATGATAATGCCAGAGATAAAATTAGATGCGATAGACTGCAAGCCA
>JBCDMA010000171.1:0-8525 GCA_038744645.1 Pseudomonadota bacterium
AAATGCACTAGAACAAGCCAAAAACGTTATCAAGTCCGAAGCTTTTCAGCGTGCCATTGACAAAGGGCAATCGATACAAGTGCACAGCTGGGTTTATGATTTAAAGACGGGGAAAATTAATGTGTTAGACCGTTATCATTCCGATCAATCTGCCTGAACTTAATTGTTAGTCGTTAACATCACAACACCATCAAATGAAGAATTGTTAATAAACCCGTATTGAATTTTCTTCACCTGCCATTATCAAAGTATGTTACAACCTTATCATCTATGAATGTAACCGATGTCTGGACGAGTAATGCAAGATGACGCTGGAAAAATAGGTAAATGGATGTTCATAGGGGCATGGGTGCTCATCTTTGGCATGCTTATCGCCTATTTTTCAGGTATGTTAGAACGTAAATACAATCCCAACCAAACCGTTGTATCTGCCGTAAGTGGCGGTATTGCCGAAGTGCAATTGCTTCGCAATAGCATGGGGCACTATGTAGTAAACGGTACCATCAATGGTAAACCAGTAACCTTTCTGTTGGATACGGGTGCCACCAATGTGTCGATAGGCGCGCATCTTGGCGAGTCATTAGGCTTACGGCCAGGCCAGCGGTATCAGGCGCAAACTGCAAATGGTGTCGTATCAGTCGCAAGCACTACGATCAATGAACTTGTTATTGGCGACATTGTGCTCAACAACGTGGATGCGTCACTCAACCCTGGCATGCGTGATGATAAGATATTGCTTGGGATGAGCGCATTAAAACACCTTGACCTATTGCAAAGTGGTGAGTTACTGACAATGAAAACAAGATGATTGGAATTTGTGGAGATTAACGACTAATTAAAGTTTTTTGCTATCAATTTTAGTTCATCTAATGATTCAAGCTGCAAGTGTGGCAATACAGGCGACATCTCATTCTTAATCAACATAGGTCGATTGACGGCAAACCAAGCGCTTTTGTACCCTGCGTCAAGTGAACCCTTAACATCTTTTTCCAGACTGTCACCAATGTGAAGCATGTTTTCCGGCGGAATATCCAGCAACATACAAGCTTTGTTGAACATATCTGATGAAGGTTTCATTCTGCCGTCTTTTCCCGCGTGTAGTACATGTGTGAAATACTTATCGATCCCTATTTTTTCGCAATCGACATTGCCGTTTGTAATTGCAACAAGCGGCAGTTTTCGGCTTAAGTACGAGAGTACTTTGCTGGTCTTTTCGTCAACGGTAAAGTTGCTGCGCTGCTGATAAAACACATCGTAACAATCAGACACAGCATCGGGGATTTCATCAGAATTAAAGCCTGCATAAATAAATCCCTTTGTTAGTGTGACGGTTCTAAGCATGCCCATGTCGTGTTTTAGAGTGGGTGCTTCTTCCAATGCAGCGTTTTTAAACTGTTGCCATTCATTTTTACTGATGTGCGCGGCTTGCGGATAGTATTCTGCGATGTAAGTAAGTAGATACTGCTCTGCCAGCATTATGTAAGGCATGTTATTGTAAAGCGTATCGTCCAGGTCAAAGCTCATCGCTCGGATATCTGACACTGGTTTGTAAACAATCATTTCTTCTTCGCTCTTGGGTGCGCTTTGTCGTATATTTCCGCTAAATGTTGGAAATTTAAATGTGTGTAAACTTGGGTCGTTGCAAGATTGGCGTGACCTAACAGCTCTTGTACACCTCGAAGGTCGTTACTGCTTTCTAGTACATGAGTGGCAAAAGAGTGGCGCAGCGTGTGCGGACTAATTCTTTGATAAAGAGTTTGCTCCTTGCTCAGTTTTTCCAGTCGTTTGGCAATCTGACGATTACTGATCCTCTTATTTTGTTTACTGATGAAAAGTGCTTCAGGATCGTATAGATTTTCGATAGTTTTGCGAATTGTCATATAGTCTGATAGCGCTTTTTTTGCCTTCTTTCCCATAGGTACAAGACGTTGCTTATTACCTTTACCCGTTACGCGCACTTCGTCTGACGCGAGAATATCTTTGATGTTAAGACCAGTTAATTCAGAAAGGCGTAATCCACATCCGTATAACAGCTCAAAAATGGCTTTGTCCCTAATACTTAAAAAATCGCCCCTTTCAAAGTCGAGAAGCGCATGGACTTCATCGACATTAAGTTGCTTTGGCAATGGTTTGGATTGCTTAACCGATTTCACAAGTTTGGCTGGGTTTTGAGAAAGGACCGATGATTCAACTAAAAAGTCACAAAATACGCGCAAAACAGACAATCTGAGGTTTATACTGCGCGCAGATAGGCCGTCTCTTGCACTTCTTTGCACAATGAATTTGATGTGCTTAGTTTGCAATTGTGACCATTGTTCAATGGGTAATAGATCTGCGCAGCTAAGAAGTTGTCTTTTGTAATTACTGACAGTATGCGCGGATAATTGACGTTCAATGTGAATTTTGTCAATAAAATGGATGATCGATACGACTAACGCATGTTCCTCATCCATTACGATTCCTTCAAGGTTTACCTAATTGTGCCTGAGTAGCGCAGATGCGCTCTAGATGGCAAATTAAAAACCTTCGCAAGTAGTCTAATAAGCTAGTATCCATTTCAGGTATGAAGTGGGAATCATCACTGCTTGCGATAGACAATACGGCGATCATTGGCTCGCAGTCTATTTTTATCAGAGCGACTGAGCCGATGTCGATATCGTCAAATAAGGCGTTTTTCTCATGCTTGCTCAATCGCCCAAGATAAAATTCTTTCTTTGCAAGTTTTTTATGCAGCAAGCTTTGCGTAGATAAATCAGGAAGGTCATCGTCTCTTGGCGTGATAACGACTAAGTTGGTTGCGAGCATGCCCAATTGATGACACAAATGCTGCTCTAGTGCTTGCTGTAGCGATTCCATTGATTGGCATGTAGAAATGGCCAAGTTGAGATCGGCGTAAGCATAATAAAGGCTCTCATTCACTTTTGCGTTGTGAATAAAGCTTTCTAGCTGTTTCTTTTGTGATTTCACCTTGTCGCGATACTGATCGAGTTGCAGCTGCGTGAGCGAAACAATCCCTTGTTTTTCCTGTATCACATGCAGTTCAGCAAGCAGTTCGTTGTGTCTGACAAAGAAATCTGGATTAGCGCGGAGGAATTCACCAACGTCTTTTGGCGTCAAGTTTGACGCAGACCCACTTTCACTGTCAGTGGTTTCGGCATTATTGTTCATAGTTTTAGTTGCCCATCGTATACGTGTTCTGCTGGTCCAGTCATCTTTACTACGGCATCTTTACCTGACCACCTAATTTTAAGCTTTCCACCAGGTAATTCAACTTCAACCTGCTGCTTTAGCTTGCCTTGAAGCTGGCCTATAACGACTGCTGCGCAAGCACCACTGCCGCATGCGAGCGTCTCAGCAACGCCTCTCTCATAGACGCGAAGCTTTATTTTACCTGGATCAACGACTTGCATAAATCCTACGTTGACGCTTTCCGGAAACCTTTCATGTGCTTGTATTAATTGTCCGTGCTTACTGACATCGTGATTTTCAACATCCTCAACCTGAATAACACAATGTGGATTCCCCATTGATACTACACCGCAAAAATACGTGTTGTCGCCTTGCCTTAATACGTACGTATTTTCTTGCTGATTGGCAACAAATGGCACTTGTTCTGGCTCAAAAATGGGCTTACCCATATTTACAGTAACTTCACCATCGCGTTCTATATACAACTTAATCTTGCCGTTTTTTGTACTGACATCAATTTTGTTTTTGTTGATAAGGCCCTTGCTCTTGACAAATTTCGCGAAACATCTTGCGCCGTTGCCGCATTGGGCTACCTCAGAACCATCGGAATTAAAAATTCGATAGTGAAAGTCTTGTTCAGGATCATAGGGTGGCTCGACAATGAGCATTTGATCAAACCCAATACCAAAGTTTCGGTCTGCCAGCTGTTGGATCCTGTCTTTACTAAAAAAGATGTTCTGCGTGACATTATCTATCACCATAAAGTCATTGCCCAATCCATGCATTTTGGAAAATGTAATGTTATGTGATTTGCTTTTAGGCGTTGGTTGGTTCATTTATTCAACCACATTCTCGAGCGCATAAAGTGACGATACCGTCTCTCTTTTGCGCACTAACATCGCATTATCTTTATCAACAATGATTTCAGCCGGACGCGGTCGCGAATTATAGTTACTGGCCATGACAAAGCCGTATGCACCTGCACTTTTCACTGCAAGGAAGTCACCTTCTTTGATCGCCAATGCACGTTCCTTACCAAGAAAATCACCAGTCTCACACACTGGGCCGACAACATCATAGACCGTCTTATCCACTGACGCATCGATTTGCACTTCTTCAATCTTTTGCCAAGCACTGTAAAGGGCAGGGCGCAGCAAATCATTCATCGCCGCATCGACAATCGCAAAGTTCTTTTCTTCTCCGAGCTTGATGAATTCGACCTCAGTGACCAAAATCCCGGCATTTGCCGCGATTGCACGACCGGGTTCTAAAATCAACAACAAGTCCTCACGGCCGCGCATAGATTCTGCCATTGCAGCCGCATAGTCTCTAGGATGCGGCGGAAGTTCATCGTCATAAGTCACGCCCAGTCCACCGCCAACGTCCAAATGCTCGATGACAATGCCGTGCACGGCAAGCTCATCAATCAATTCCAATAATTTATCAAGGGCATCCACAAACGGCGATAATTCGGTCAATTGCGATCCGATGTGGCAATCCATACCCATAATCTTCAAATTTGATAGCTTACTCGCTTTTAAATAGGTCTCTTTTGCAAGCTCGTGAGGAATACCAAACTTATTGGCCTTTAAACCTGTGGATATGTAGGGGTGTGTTTTCGCGTCAACATCTGGATTGATCCGCAAAGAAATGGGCGCTTGCACGCCAAGCTGTGACGCAACGTGGTTTATTCGCTCGAGTTCTGAAATCGACTCAACGTTAAAGCATAGAATATCGTGTTCAAGTGCAAATTTAATCTCATCTTGCGTTTTTGCAACACCAGAAAAGACGACTTTTTTTGGATCGCCACCTGCAGCGATGACTCTAGATAGCTCACCTGCCGAAACGATATCAAACCCTGACCCCAGCTTCGCCAAGATAGACAGAACGCCTAAATTTGAATTGGCTTTTACAGCGTAACAAATAAGGTGTTTGTGTTCGCTTACTGCATCGTTAAACGCGTGCCAATGACGCTCTAGCGTTGCTCTAGAGTAGATATAGCAAGGTGTCTCGTACTTTTGAGCTATCTCTTTTACGGGTATGTCTTCGACGAACAAATCGGTTCCGCGGTATAAAAAATGATCCATCAGTTACTGCTCTCTGGTTGCGGTTGTTCTGGATTTTCAGGTGGTTGCTCAGGGAGATAAAGTGGGCCGCGTTGGCCGCACGCAGCCATGAGCAATAAAAATAGGCTACACCCTAGCCATCTTCTCTTTTGCATGCGTGAAGTTGTTTCAGTCTTTTAATGCGACAACAATGCTATCTGCAACGCAAAAAAGCAAGTCTTATCGCGTTGGTTTTACAAAGAATCTTGAGCAAATATTTGTGAATTAAAGAAGTGTTATGCGAAATTGAGTAAGCGTTGGCGGACTTGCGCAGGAAATTTGACGCTCTCCCATAGTTTTTTGCGTATCTCCGATGGGTTTTCCCAATCGCCATTTGCAATCCAGTCAATCAACAAATCGCAGTTTGTTGGATACTCAATTTTTACGCTAGCGCGTTGTTGCAGCCAATCATCGATGGCTTCAGAATCCAATTGATGCATGACATGCGAGGCGCCTAGCTCCTGTAGAGTAAAGGCGTTAGACAACTGTTCATATTGTCTTGCCAAGGGTTTAACCAGCAGCGGCTTACCTAAAGATAAACACTCAGTAGACAGTTCAAATCCGCAGTTGCTGATCACGCCCGAGCAGTGCCCCAGTGTTTGCTTAAAGCTATGTGTAGAAAGCGGGCGCCATTCGACGTTTTTGTCTATTGATCTCTCGCTGACATCGGGGTGGTGGCATATAAACTTATAATCGCTTAGAAAGTGCAGTTGCTCGCTGATTTCAGCAGGATTTTCAAAGGGAAGGTAGACTAAAACGTCCTCGCTTATTCGGCTATCATCTGCTTTTTCAATCAACTCCTTTGGCACAAATGGAGGAATGATGTCATAGCCGAAGTGATACCAGTGGGTGCCTAAGCTGTGTTTGGTGGGTGCAAAGTATCGCGTGATAAACTTGTCAAACATGCCTTGTTTATGTTTTGGTACGTGATGCAAAAATGCGGCTTGATGACTGACCGATAATGAAGGCACACCTGCCTTTTTTGCCGCCCATGCGGTGACAGGCTCGAAATCATTTATCACTAAATCATATTCTTTAATAATGACCGATTTAATCTCATTGACGAAGTTGAAGAGGTTGTTTTGCGTGACGGACTTGTGGTAGTCGATACGACCATTCTGAGTGACGAAAGTCAGTCCCCGTGCACAGGTAAAATCGCCAAAGGTTGCCATGTCAAAATAGGCATTCTTGTCTCTACCGCTAAAAAAATAATCCACGGTGATATCGCGGCGCGATGAAAGGGCACTAGCCATATGCCTTGCGCGTGTGATATGCCCATTGCCGGTACCTTGAATACCGTACAGAATCTTCATTTGCTACCCTAAAATGCTGATACTAATGAAAGCAAACGAGATACCAAGCCCCATGCCAATAAATACATCGAGTGGGAAATGGACGCGTAATACAATGCGCGATAGGCCGACTAAAGACGCCCAAATATACACTGGAATACTCAGTGCAGGGTAAAAATGCGCAATGATCGTTGCCATCAAAAATGCAGCAGCAGTATGACCTGATGGCAGACTGAATTTATCTGAGGGGATGATAATGCTGTTAAATTGCGTGATTAACTCCAATGGTCGCCTGCGTTTGAAAGCGCGCTTCAGAATAAGAAATATCGGAACTTCTAGGCTATAAGCAAGCATAGCTGTGTAGAAAAATAACGCGCCATGCGTCGTATCGAAATAAAAAAGGATAGTACCGAGGACAAAATAGAGATGGCCGTCACCGGTCTTGGAAATCCATTTAAAAAAAGTCATCCCTTTCTGGTCTTCAAAACTCGACGCGTGTTTCGCTATCCATTCAAATATAATGAGATCTAAAGAAATTAGACGTTTCATTAAAGATCCTGAAGCACAAAAGTTTGAGCAAAGAGTAAGCTCGATTTATGACTAATTCGTGACAGATTTGCTAAATGATTATTACATTCGCCGTATACAGTGGCTTGATATCTAAGTGAAAATGCGTTTTCAAATCAAAAAATAACGCACAATGTTCTGATATTTTTAAGTACGTTTTGGATATTTATAGACTAATCGTCTTATGATGATTAACAGTCTGTTTACACAGAGATGAATATGCACTAAGTTAAGATTGCATTTTTTCATTTCGGCGCTGAACTACCATGGATTATAACACTTCAGAATTGTGCGACTTGTTCGCTGACAATATAGATGTACTTGAACCATCATTTAATAATTATGGTGGGCGTTATTCCTATGCCGGTGAAGTGACAACGGTCAAGTGTTTTGAAGATAAAGGACTGATTGACAAGATGTTATCGAGCAATGGACAAGGCAAAGTATTGCTTATTGATGGTGGCGGTTCAGTGCGGCGTGCCTTGTTAGACTCTGACAATGTTCAACTTGCCGTTGAAAATGAATGGGAAGGTATTATTTGTTTTGGTGCAGTCCGGGAGGTCGATGTACTAGAGGAATACGATATCGGTATTCATGCGTTAAACGCGATCCCTGTTGCTGCTGATACTCGGGAAGTAGGTGACTTGGACATCGCTGTGAACTTTGCAGGTGTTACCTTTTTGCCAGAAGATTATGTCTATGCGGATGGCACTGGTATTGTTTTAGCGCCAGAGCCGTTAGATATCGACACCAACTACGAATAGTCTGCGAATCGTATCGCAGAATTGCGCTTCGACTATTTGTTATTATTCTGATAGCCCCAGCGAGCAACCATAGATTGGTCAACACCTACGTGATCGAGTATGCGGGCAACAACAAACTCTACCAAATCCTCAATTGATTTAGGCTCATGATAAAACCCAGGTGCAGCCGGCATTATTGTGGCGCCCATCTCAGATAGCGTTAGCATATTGCGCAGATGGATAGTTGAGAGAGGCATTTCTCTTGGCACTAAGATCAGCTGACCTTTTTCTTTGAGGACGACGTCTGCAGCGCGCTCTATGAGGTTATCGCTTGCGCCTGTGGCGATGGCCGATAACGTGCCAGTAGAACAGGGGCAAACAATCATCTGTTTCGGTGCGGCTGAACCCGATGCCACAGGCGAAAACCACTCTTCTTTGCCGCATAGCGTCAAATTTCCCGATTCGATTCCGATGACATCGTATAAAAATGCTTTTGTTTTTTCAGGCTGTGAAGGAAGCTTGATATTGTTTTCGGTCGCCAGGACAACTTTTGCCGCAGATGAAATCATCAAAAATACGTGATAATCCGCTTCGAGGAGCTTTTGCAATAGTTTTAGTGCATAAGGCGC
>JBCDMA010000172.1:0-8485 GCA_038744645.1 Pseudomonadota bacterium
ATGTTGATTTTCATGTCGATGAAGGGATGAACCCAGCGTTAAATGGTATTGAAATCGTCGCTGACGTACTGGAGAAAGCAGATTTTAACGGCAATGTGTTATGCGGTCATGTGTGTAACCTAATGAATTATGAACCTGCTCGCTTGCAACCACTGATGGAAAAGCTCAGATCGCAAAACGTTAGTATTGGTGTATTGCCCGCAACCAACCTCTATTTGCAGGGCAGAACGTCTGGCACACCTGACAGGCGCGGTTTAACTCGTATCAAGGAACTCAACGAATTTGGAATCAACGTGGCCATTGGGACAGATAATGTCGGTGATGCATTTTGTCCTATTGGACGTCACGATCCATTGAATAGCTTGTCACTGGGTGTTGTTGCCGCCCACCTTGATCCGCCATTTAATCAGTGGCTCGATTGCATCACGACCAATGCCAGCCAAGCAATCGGTTTACCACCAACTCACGTGGATGGCGCGCCAATAGATAAACTACTTATAACAAATGCCAAAAATACAGCAGAACTAATTGCGGGCGCAATGCCAGCGCCACAAAGTATCGATTCCTTTCTTGTTGAGGCAACCAAAAATCAGGAGATATTGTAATGTCTGAGTCTTATTCACTTTCGGGAAAAATAAAAATTGACTGGGAGCGCTTTGTTAGTGATTTAGGGGATATCAAAACCCTTCGAAAACAAGCGCAAGTCAAACGAGGCTCTCGTGATTTTTATTGGTACAGCCCAATCTTAGAAGAGCAATTATCTAACGAATTTGCGGATTTGATTGCGTGTCCACAAAATCAGCAGGAGTTAACGCAATGCATCAAGGTAGCCTATGAGTGGGATATGCCCGTTGTCATCCGTGGCGGCGGCACAGGGAATTATGGTCAGGCGGTCCCACGCTCTGGAGGATTAGTCATTGATGTAAATGCTATCAATGAAATTCTTGAGGTAGGTGAGGATTTTGTGCGCGTTGAAATGGGCTGCAACATCGAAATGTTGAATAAAACCCTGAAAGCACAAGGGTATGAACTACCTGTATTCCCGTCGACGCAAAACATTGCAACGGTTGGCGGCTTCATCGCAGGAGGCTCTGCAGGTATCGGCACCATGAACAATGGCCCATTACGAGAGAAAGGGAATATTTTAAGCCTAACAGTGCTATCTATGGAGAAAGAACCCAAATCGAGGGTGTTTGAAGGTAACGATACCTTGCTTATTCACCATGCGTGGGGGATCAATGGTGTGATTACAGAAATCACATTGCGCATTATCCCATCGAGAGATTGGATGAACTGCATTGCATCCTTTGATTCTTATATCACTGCATATGCTGCGGGTCTCGATATTGCCAAAGATGATGGTATTGATTCTAAATTGCTGTCTGTTCTGGACCGGCGTTACCGCAACTATTTTATGGCGTTAGATGGCTATGTTGAAAAAGGAAAGCACTTGATGATAACGATGGTGGATTATCAAGAAGTGGCGCATTTGCGCGATGTGATCGAATCTCATGGCGGCGTGTTGGAATTGGCTAAAACTGACCAGGAAATTCGTCAAGAAAAACTGCCTCATGTTTATGAGTTCTCTTATAACCATTGCAACTTGCAGGTGTTAAAAGCGGACAAAGCAACAACTTACCTTCAGGTGTCTTTCCCTCAGCCATTGACCGTTGAAAAATTGGAAGAGGTGCATCCCTTGGTGCGCGATGAGGTCTTTCAACACCACGAATTTGCGGTTTTCAATGGGGAGATTATCGCTTTTGATATCCCCGCCTTGCGCTATACGACTAAGGAGCGGCTCTACGAAATCATTGATATCTATGAGTCGCATGGCTGCAAAGTTGCAGATCCTCACATCAACCAAATAGAAGCGGGCAGTATGCACAACACCAATTATGTCCATCTGGCCTGGAAAAAACGCTTAGATCCAAAAGGTTTGCTGAACCCTGGGAAAAGCATGGTGTGGGACAAAGTAAAACACTTGTCTGCGGATGAAATAGAAGCACTTGCCGTTTAAGCGCAAGTTGTTAGTGGCATGATTTTTCTGGAGAAAACACTAAAATGACAATGTACTTAGAAAAAACACCAATGCTTGTAAAACGCATTGATAATCAAACCGCCAATATCAGTGTTTTTGAATTGGTGCCCCAAGATGGTGAAACGCTTCCTCAAATAACAGCAGGCTCTCATATCATGTGCCATTTGGACAATGGACTGGTGCGGCAGTACTCCCTTATCAACAAGGGCGGCAAGGCAGACAGCTATCAGATTGCGGTGCTAAACGACCCTGACAGCCGCGGTGGATCGCGCTACATTCATGAAAACATTCACACAGGTCGTACGCTCACGGTGTCTGGTCCAAAAAATGATTTTTCTTTGGTTTTAGGCGCAGAGAAATCGGTGCTCATTGGTGGAGGGATCGGCATTACACCAATGCTGTCAATGGCACGCACTTTACATGCAGAAGGCGAAGCGTTTGAGCTGCATTACTGTGCAAAATCTCCTGAAACAGCAGCTTTTGTCAACGAATTAACACGCTGTGATTTCGCCGATAATGTGAGTATCTACTACAGCAAAACGGATACTCCAAACCGAGTTGATTTATCTCAACTATTATCCGAAATTGAACCCGGAAAACACGTGTTCTGCTGCGGTCCAGAGGCCATGATGGATGCAGTAAAAGCAGCTACTATGCACTGGCCTCGCGGTTCTGTTCACTTTGAAAAGTTTAAAGCAGGTGCAATTGAAGTACAGGAGGATAGGCCATTTGACTTGCGTTTGTCGAAGTCAGATAAAGTATTGCATGTACCGGCGGAAAAAACAGCGATTGAGGTCTTAGCCGAGCATCATTATGAGGTCGATATGGTATGTGGCGAAGGCGTGTGTGGCGCATGCCTGGTCAATGTTGTTGACGGTGATATTGAGCACAGAGACCAGGTACTTACCGATGATGAAAAGAGTGACAACGATGTCATGACTGTTTGCTGCTCAAGGGCTAAATCAAGCAGTCTAACGCTTGACCTCTAATTGTAATAAAAAGGGAGTGATGATCTTAAGGGCGACGAAGGTTCTACCAGTCGCTCCGCTGCTTTATCCAATCCAATGGATAGTCTGAAACCTCCACTAAGAGTTGGCTAAGGCCTTTGACATAATGATCGGTGAAGAGCTTGCCTAATTCGGGTGTCGCCAAGGTTGCGTCTCCTGAACAGCCACACGGATGTAAGTCTTGTGCTTGCCATCCCATATAGGTTTTGCCAATAACACTTAGATGGTCATATTTATCTTTGACATCTTTAAGTAATCCTTCAAAATTCTGAGCATGTTCCATTTTAACTAAATCCGGTCTTAAGTGGAGCATTATCGCGGTTTCAACTTGGCCCGCATGGATCCCAAACGTCCGCTCATCTTCTGGTATATCGTTGGTTTCAGGTTGACCAAAACTCCACCCACTGCAGCCGACGGTTAACATGTCAAACTTGATACGAAGTTCGCGACAGCATATCTCCATTATCTGTGGCTGTCCGCCATGTGCATTGAAAAAGACCAGTTTTTTGATGCCTGAATTGAACACGGATTCACCGATCTCCATCCATGAATCTAACAATGTTTTTGCGCTATGAGTCAATGTCCCTTCGAAACAACCATGCTCTGTGGACTTACCAATCTCTTGTGTGGGTAAGACTAATAACGGGATTTCCTCTGGTACTAACTTTGCCGCGCGATAACACATCTCTTCCGCAATGGTTGCATCAGTAGACATAGGAAGATGTGGTCCATGTGGTTCTATCGCGCCCACGGGTAAAAGTGCAACGGTTTTAGTTGAATCGATATTTTCAAAATCAATTAGTGTTAGATCACTCCAAAGTTTAAGGCCCATATTAGTCTAATCTCACCTGTTGTTTTTCTACCTTTTTTTCATCCTACAACAAGAAAAAATCAAAAACAGCACTTAACGTGATTCTTTTTAAATAAACGAAATCTTGCAGCTTTGTAGTGCAAATGCCTTATTTTGAACGAGTAATTGCACATGCGTGGAGCACAGTGCCGCTGATTAGTTTCGTGCATGTTGGAGGGAGTTCCGTTTCGATATGGCTACTTTGCTTTCAAAATACAGTGTTTAAACACACAGTTGAAAAACCTGACCATTTGGTGAGGTTTGGCATAAATGTTGCGGCTTATGCGTATGTAGTCTACATCATTAAGAGGGACTTTAGTCACAATGGCAAATGGAGATTTCTATGTCTGAAGCGTTTGATATCACCGGACAATCAGATGAAAAACAAAAAAATAAATCAGACATAGAAACTGAAGCGGAAACCTCAAATGCAATACAGTTTGACGCAGTGTCGAAGCAGTATGGCAAAGGGCCAACAGTACTTCAAAACATCGACCTTCAAATCGCGAAAAATGATTTTATTGCGTTGATTGGCCCAAGTGGTTGTGGAAAGTCTACCTTACTTAAACTGTTAGCCGGACTAACGGATATCACGTCGGGAGATATTCATTTTAACGGAGTGGAACAAGGTAAAAAGCTCGCCATGGGCTTTGTGTTTCAAGACGCTAATTTGATGCCCTGGTCAACCGCACTCAATAACGTCTCATTGCCCTTATTACTCAAGGGTGTCAACAAAGCAGAAGCAAAAAGTAAGGCGGCCGAATTATTGGAAATGGTGGGTTTGTCGCATGCCGTGAATCAATACCCACGACAACTCTCAGGCGGTATGAAAATGCGAGTATCAATTGCTCGAGCGCTTTCGGTAGATCCTCAGCTACTGCTGTTAGACGAGCCATTTGGCGCGCTGGATGAGATGACGCGGGATGACTTAAATGAGGAATTGTTGAAACTAAGAGAAGATCATGGGTGGACAGGGGTGCTCGTCACCCACTCAGTCACCGAATCTGTTTTTCTCTCATCTAAAGTCCTCGTCATGTCTGCGAACCCGGGGAAAATATACAAGACGATTGATGTCGACTTTCCCTTTCCAAGAACTTCAGCAACGAGGCGCTTACCCGAATTTCAACAAAAAGTGCTGGAAGTGACTGAGGCGCTGCACGCGCTGAGGAATGCCAATGATTAATACTGTTGTAAATAAGGTATTGCCGCCGGCCATTGTGGGATTGTTGATCATTGCGTTGTGGTATTTTGCCATTTACTTTTTCGATATTCCTGTGTTTCAGTTACCAGCACCACATCTGATAATAGATGCTGCCTCTGCCGAGCATGAAGCATTGATATCAGGGGCGCTGCAAACCACATTTGCCTGTATCGTGGGATTTTTCTCGTCACTCGTCGGCGGCGTCATACTGTCAATTATCCTGGCATTTAGCAGTTGGGCATACAAGGGCATTTACCCCTTTGTGTTGCTGCTCAAGATGATGCCAGTGGTTGTGCTCGCACCGATTATTATTTTGTGGTTTGGGCAAGGACTCGGCAGTATCACCGTTATCACTTTTTTGATTTGCTTTTTCCCGATTGTTGCAAATACCACCATGGGATTAATTTCAACAGATCCTAATCTACTGTCTGTTTTTCGTGCGTACAACAGCAGTCAGTTAGATGAAATGGTGCGGCTGAGAATTCCCTACGCCATGCCATTTTTCTTAACGGGTCTTAAAATTGCGGCAGCACTTACCCCTATTGGTGCACTTTATGGCGATACTGTAGCGGGCATGGGCTCCGGTGCGGATGCCGGCTTGGGTTTTGTTGTTGTTGTGTTTAGTTCACAACTCAAAATACCGGCGCTATATGCAGCGGCATTTACCGCCTGCGCGATAGGCTTTATTTTTGTTGGCCTCGTCAATTTGCTGCACTGGTATGCGCTACACAAATGGCACGATTCTTATGCCAATGAACATTAGTTATTGAATGATGTGTAAAAAAACGAATGATGAATGAAAATAATATTCAAAAAAATCTAATCGTCTTTCTTCTATTGACTGGCTTGTTCTCCGGGTGCACAAGTGAGGATGGCCAGAAAGCCAACGAACAAAGCTTGGAAAAAATAGTGCTTATGACAGATTGGTACCCTCAAGCGGAACATGGCGGTTTTTATCAAGCGTTGGCGAAGGGCTTTTACGAAGAGGAAGGGTTAGATGTAGAGATACGATCGGGCGCCAATCTCCAAGACATACGACCCATCGTCGCTTTGGGGCAGGTCGACTTTGCGATAGGTACAACCGACACCACCATTATTGGTATTGGTCGGGGCGTGCCTTTGGTAGGCATGTTTCCCTATTTTCAACGAGACCCGCAATGCATCATGTTTCATCCAAACAACGATATTGAAACGCTTTATGACCTAAAAGATCGCGAAGTTATGCTGCAAGCATCGCTGTCCTACACCGAATACATGGTCAAATCATTGGGAATAACGATGAATTTAATTCCAGTCGATTATTCGATAGCACGCTTTGCAACCGATGAAAACTTTATACAACAGTGCTTTGTTACAAGTGAGCCAGTGCATTTGCGTAAACAAGGCATTGAGACAGAAGTTATCATGTTATCCGAATCAGGTTTTTCACCTTATCGTCATATCTATACCAGTAAAGCAACGCTTGGTAACAAACGCGAAGAGGCAGCTGCATTTACAAGGGCCTCTATCAAAGGGTGGTATGACTTTATGTACAGCGATCCTCAACCTGGCATGGATTTAATCTATAAAGAAAACCCCCAACAGTCTGAAGAAAAGATGCTTAAGAGTATTGCTGAAATGAAGAAATACAATATTTTTTCAGGTGATATTTCAAACGGGGATGTTGCTGGGCTTTATGACGCGGCGCGTTTGCAAAATGAGGTTGACCAACTCAACGCGTTGGGTTCGTTGGATTTCCCAGTGGCAATGGAAGATAGCTTTGACTTGGGTTTAATTAAGCCGTCGGAAATTGATGCTCTACAAGTGCAAGAGTAAAAACAAATACATACTCAATGCTCCCCATTTTGAGGCAAACGCTTTTCGCTGCATGTATTTGGTGCGTTAAGACGGCTAAAACCAATCTGCCAATTCTCTGATCCATCTGCGCTTTTCTGCCGCATCCTGCGGTTTTAAAGTGGTTTTAAAAACCTGACCATTTGGTTAGGGTTTGGCATTTTTTTTGCTCATTATGCCCGTGACAAAATGGATGCTTCATACAAAAATATGAGAACATATATGTTTAAAAGAACGCTAGTGACACTTGTTATTCTTGGGTTGAGTAACGGAGCTTTCTCAAACACCGCGCAGGAGAGTTTGTCTCTCCAGCAAGACATGAATGATTCTGCACAAAAAAGCCAACAATCGATAAATCAAATAGATGATCAAACGGCACAAGCGATTCAAACTTACCGTGGCGCTATTCGAAAAGCTGAAAGTCTAGAAATTTATAACGCTCAGCTGCAACGCTTGGTTGCCTCGCAATTAGAGGAAATCGTTTCAATCCAGGCGCAAACGGAAGAAATTGATAGCATTGAGACCGGTGTCTTACCGCTGATGGTAAGAATGGTAGACACGCTTGGAAAACTGGTTGACGCTGATAATCCTTTTTTGTTGGACGAAAGGCAAGAACGGGTTGCTAGTTTGTCAGAAATGATTGATCGTGCAGACATTAGCGTTGGCGAAAAGTATCGCAGAATTGTCGAAGCCTATACCATCGAAATAGATTATGGCCGCACGATTGAGGCATACAGTGGAGAAATCGTTCAAAACAACCAACCGATTTCAGTCGACATCTTGCGGATTGGGCGCATTGGGCTTTATTACCAGACGCTAGACGGGAATGTTAGCGGCCAATGGAATTCACGCACGCAATCTTGGGTCGAGCTGGACCCACGGTATCGAAGACCCATTAGAGATGGATTGAGTGTCGCGAGAAAACAGGCACCACCGCAGCTGCTGAAGCTGCCTTTAATTCATGCTGGGGGCGCGTAGTAGATGTTATTTAAGAAAACCTTTCATTGCCTAATGGCGTTTGTTCTCAGTATATTTTTCATGAGTAATGCGTCAGCAAATCCACTTGATAAGCTGATGCAAGACATCAAACAACAAGCCGAAACTGAAGCATTGCGAGATAAAGAAAGAGAGCAGCGTTTCATGGCGTCTTTATCAGAGCAAAGAAAACTGTTGAGTGAAGCGCAGATTGCTGTAGATAAAGCGGAAGATTTGCGTGACCAATTGCGTTCAGACTTCGACCAAAATGAAGTTGAATTAACCGAGTTAAGTGAACTGCTCACCAGACGCACCGGTGACTTAGGTGAGTTGTTTGGCGTATTTCGACAAACGTCGGCAGATGTGCAATCAATACTTTTTGACTCACTCGCAAGTGCAGAAAATCCAAGTCGAAAGCAAGATATTGCAGTGTTAGCAGAGATGTCAGAAGTGCCGGGTATAGAAGCCATGGAATCACTATGGGCATTGATGTTAGACGAGATTGCTCAAGGCGCAAAGATCTCAACGTTTGAATCTGACATTGTTAAACCCAGTGGCGATCACTACGCCAGTTCCGTGAC
>JBCDMA010000173.1:0-8399 GCA_038744645.1 Pseudomonadota bacterium
ATAAAGGTGAGGATGCTTTTGGTTATCGAAGTGAATTCGTTCAATTGGCAAGAAACGCCGCCGTTTTGCGCATGAATAATGATACTGGCTATTCAAATAGGGATGTAGGTGGAAGATAACGCGTTAGTTAATGCTTATTTATCTGGTGATTATGCCGCTTTTGTGACCTTGTATGATCGTCACAAAGGCGGTGTTTATCGCTATGTCAAACGACAATTAGACAATCCATCAAAGACGGATGATGTGTTTCAGGATATATGGGCTAAGGTGATTAAGCGTCTTGATTCCTTTGCGCACGATGCTTCATTTTCAACATGGTTATACACGATTGCAAGAAACAGCTTGATCGACGAAGTACGTCATATGCGGGTCGTTGATAAAACCATTGATGAAAGTGTATCAAGCGACAATGTTGCATCAATCACCAGTATTCACTCGCCGCGCGCATCGCACACAAATGTGCTGAAAAAACAAGCTATAAACGAATGTATCAACCAGTTACCGCTTCATCAAAAAGATTGCTTCCTACTGAAAGAAGAAAGCGGATTGACGGCATCAGAGATTGCTTCAATCGTAGATGCAGGCCTTGAAGCAACCAAGAGTCGTTTACGCAGTGCGTATAAGAATTTACGGCACTGCTTGCAACCTAAGCTAGGTTTTACTGATGGCGCAAATGACTTAGAGCAGGGCGCATGAACGATAAAACCGACGATCAAGATAGAGATTATGATGAACGCTTAGTCTCAGCAATTTATAGAGAAACGTCCAACGAGCAGCCGCCAGCCGCACTAGATGAAGCCATCTTATCAATGGCTAAGTCAACACAGCAATCAGAACCAATATCAAAACCAAGAAAGAAGAAAGCATGGCTGTTTCCTTCTTCTGTTGCGGCATCAGTAATGGTCGTGACATTTGTGTATTTGGCAATCGATGATCAACGCTACAGGACTGTGGAGCCAGAGGCGTTGTCGGCACCCGCTGCGATTGAACCTACTTCTGCTCAAGTTTCACAAATGAATAGTGCCGAAAAAGAGGCAAAGTTTGCTTCATCAAGTGGCGCACAAAAAGCGATGCGTCGAGATAGTGTTAATGAAAGTGCCACAATTATGAATGATAGCGTAATGCCAGAGAATGAGAATATGCAATCGTCATTTAGCGCCTCAGCCCCTTCTGAATCAAGGCTTGCGAGTCAAACAGCAGAAGACATCTACCAATCGCTTTTGACGATTCAACAACAGCTTTCTAAGTCTCACCAGCAAATTATGGCCGAAATCTTGCTGCAAAAATCTCGCACAGACGAGCTTAAAGAAACAACGCAACAAAAAACGAAAGATAGCAAGGACACGCTTGCACAAAACGGAATTGGTCATACTGAAATCAACACACAACCATTCGAGCATTACCAAGAGCTACAGCTGCGTTTGTATACAGCTCTATTAGAACAGCAGCAAAAGCAAGAAGATTTTGTGCTTTTGGACAAATACCGAAACCTGTTATCCGAGTCACAAATTCGTAGCTTTTAACATAAGCGTTAACATAAATTAATGCCGCACCATACTGAATGACTCATTTTGGTGCAATGAATGACTACGTTGGTGCTAACAGTTTCAAGGAACTTTGCGCCAAATCCATAAGTTTATGATATTTAATGTAATTAAATATTGGCACTATGAATGCTTTCCTGTGTAAACAAAAGGTTTAAATGAAAAAAAATTGTTAACGAAACGAAAATTTGTTCGTTTACAAGTAGATATAGGGTTACAGCATGCAAGCACAGGAAAAGACACAGAAACAACGCATCGTTGTGGTTGGCAATGGTATGGTGGGCCATCATTTTGTAGATCAGATGATTAAGGCAGCCGACGCGAATCATCAAGTCATCGTATTATCTGGTGAGCCCCGACTGGCCTACGATCGCGTTCACTTGTCTGAATTCTTTACTGGAAAAACAGCCGAAGATCTCGCATTAACCACGACAGATTACTATGTGCAAAATGGCATCGAGTTCCACATGGAAACAATGGTTTCTGACATAGATCGTGAAGCTAAAAAGATTGCAACAGAAGACGGCCGTACCTTTGAATACGACAAGCTTGTTCTTGCAACCGGTTCTTACCCCTTTGTCCCCCCAATTCCCGGCAATGAACAAGAACACTGTTTGGTATATAGAACGATAGAAGACCTTCATGATATTGAGGCCTCTTCAAAATGCAGCAAAACGGGTGTTGTTGTCGGTGGCGGTCTTTTAGGACTGGAAGCTGCAAACGCGCTTAAACAAGCAGGCTTAGAGACGCATGTAGTTGAATTCGCGCCACAACTTATGGGTGTGCAGCTTGATGCATCCGGCGGGCGTGTTTTGCGTCACAAAATAGAATCATTGGGCGTGCATGTTCATACGGGCAAAGCGACGACAGAAATAGTGGCAGGTGAGACATCACGCTATCGTATGAATTTTAAGGATGGTGAGTATCTAGAGACTGATATGATCCTCTTTTCCGCAGGGATCCGTCCTCATGACAGCTTAGCTAAAATAGCCGACCTAGAAATGGGCCAACGCGGCGGTATCGTAATAAATAATCAATGCCAGACGTCAGATGAAGACATATATGCCATCGGTGAATGTGCATTGTGGAATAATTTCATTTTTGGATTGGTTGCACCGGGCTACTCAATGGCAAAAGTTGTAGCAACGCATGTGTTGGACAGCCAAACTGAAGAAAGTTTTACTGGTGCGGATATGAGCACTAAATTGAAGCTTATGGGTGTCGAAGTTGGATCAATTGGTGACGCACACGGAAAATCAGCGGGTGCTTTGTCTTTTGTATATGAGAACCAACTCTCAGGCGTTTACAAGAAGATCGTTATCGACGAGGCTCAAAACAAACTACTTGGTGCGGTTTTGGTAGGTGATACCAGTGACTACGATACGCTCTTGCAATACATGCTTAACGGTATCGATTTACCGGAAACACCGGAATCGTTGATTTTACCATCGCTTTCTGACAAACCTCTATTGGGTGTTGATGCCTTACCAGATACTGCAATGATCTGTTCATGCCACAACGTCACCAAAGCGGACATTGTGCAAAGCGTTGATGACGGCAATCAGACACTCGCCGATGTAAAATCCTGTACTAAAGCCAGTACTGGCTGTGGTGGTTGTGCCGCGTTGTTGAAAAACGTTGTAGACAAAACGCTTAGCGAACGCGGCGTTGAAGTCAATAACCATATCTGTGAACACTTCGAATACAGCCGCCAAGAATTGTTTGATTTAATCAAGGTAAATGGCATTCGCGATTTCGACACACTTCTTAAAGAGTATGGCAAGGGACTTGGCTGCGATGTTTGTAAACCTGCAGCGGCATCAATCCTGGCATCTGTATACAATGAATACGTGTTGAAAAATGAACATGTTAGCTTACAGGATACAAACGATACCTATCTTGCAAACATGCAAAAAGACGGTACCTATTCAATAGTACCGAGAATAGCGGGTGGAGAAATAACACCTGATAAACTTATTGTTCTGGGTGAAGTTGCAAAGAAGTATGATCTATATACAAAAATTACAGGTGGCCAACGAATAGATTTATTTGGAGCTAGAGTCGAGCAACTTCCGCTCATTTGGGAAGAACTTGTTTCGGCTGGTTTTGAGACCGGTCATGCATACGGTAAATCTGTGCGAACAGTGAAATCCTGTGTCGGTAGTACCTGGTGTCGTTATGGTGTACAGGACAGTGTAGGAAAAGCCATCGATATCGAGAATCGCTATAAAGGTCTTCGCTCACCTCACAAACTAAAATTTGCTGTCTCTGGTTGCACGCGAGAGTGTGCTGAAGCACAGAGTAAAGACATTGGTGTTATTGCTACTGAGAACGGTTGGAACCTTTATGTTTGCGGTAATGGCGGTATGAAACCACGTCATGCTGACCTATTTGCAACTGACTTAGATGATACAACGCTAATACAATACATAGATCGCATCCTTATGTTCTACGTAAAAACAGCTGATCGCCTGCAGCGTACCTCAGTGTGGATGGACAATATGGAAGGTGGTCTCGAATATCTTCAAAAGGTTGTTATTGATGATCATCTAGGGATTTGCAGTGAGCTTGAAAAGCAAATGGACACTGTGGTCGGTACCTACCAATGTGAATGGAAAACAACCATAGAAGATCCAAATTCTCTTAAACGATTCCGTCAATTTGTAAACAGCGATGAGAAAGACAGTAACATCACCTTTATCCGCGAGAGAGACCAAATCAAGCCAGCGGACAAAATTAAAATTGTGGAAGTGGGGTAAATTATAATGCAAATGCTAGATCAACAATGGATAACAATCTGCAGTGTAGATGACCTTATACCAAACTCCGGAGTATGTGCTCTGCACAACAGCAAACAAATCGCAATTTTTTGTATTGGTGAAGGAACAGATAACGTCAAAGCAATTGGCAACTACGACCCCAAAGGCAAAGCAAACGTGCTCTATAGGGGGATAATTGGCACTATTGGAGATGAGTTAGTTGTAGCGTCTCCTTTGTATAAAGATCACTACAGTCTTGAAACAGGCCTATGTATTGAAGACGACAACCTGAGTGTGCCTGTGTTTGACATCAAGGTTGTCCAAAACGAAGTGCGGTTGCTGGTATAGCCACACTCCCCGTCCCGAACAAATCAATACAACGAGCAGTGAAATGACCAACACGACAAGTAGCACCATAAATACAACTTGTGCATATTGTGGTGTTGGCTGCGGTATCTCAATATCTCAAGGCGAAGAGACGACCTTGGCAGGCTTGAAAGATCATCCAGCCAATAGCGGCAAGCTATGCATCAAAGGGACACATCTCCTTGATACTCTTGATGTAACTAGTAGGTTAACACGGCCCGAAATCAACTCCATTCCCGTTAGCTGGGACGAGGCGACATTACACGTTGCCGATAAGTTAAATGAAATTATAGCGAAATATGGGCCTAATGCGGTCGCATTTTATGTATCAGGTCAGCTGTTGACTGAAGACTATTACGTCGCTAATAAGTTAATGAAGGGGTACATTGGCAGCGCAAATATAGATACCAATAGTCGTTTGTGCATGTCCTCAGCTGTCGCCGCATACAAAGGTGCTTTTGGCGAAGATGTCGTACCTTGTGACTACAGTGATCTGGATTGTACTGAATATTTGATTCTTGTTGGCTCAAATGCCGCTTGGACACATCCCGTGTTGTTTCAACGCATGCAAGCGGCAAAAAGCAAAAATCCCAGCATGAAGATTGTCGTCATCGATCCCCGCCGATCGGACACAGCTGACCAAGCCGATATGCATTTGCCACTCGCTCCAGGGTCAGATGCTGCCATATTTAACGGCTTATTGAATCATTTACACAAACACGATTTTCTCGACAATGATTTTATTGCCGCACATACAGATGGGTTTGAAGATGCATTGGTTGAAGCTGAAAATTGGACAATCTCTAAAGTAGCC
The DNA here is from genome assembly GCA_038744645.1 of Pseudomonadota bacterium. GTDB lineage: Bacteria > Pseudomonadota > Gammaproteobacteria > Enterobacterales > Alteromonadaceae > Glaciecola. The sequence goes on from JBCDMA010000173.1 coordinate 5,484, forward strand.
GAGCATTGTGCATTATCAGAACAACTTGTAATGGATTTTTATAATGGCTTTGCAGAAGCCAGTTCTGCCGTCACCTTTTATTCAATGGGTATCAATCAATCGTCAAGCGGTGTAGATAAATGCCGCGCTATCATAAATGCGCATCTCGCGAGTGGTAAAATTCTAACACCAGGATCAGGTCCGTTTTCTATCACTGGCCAACCCAATGCGATGGGCGGACGCGAAGTGGGTGGATTAGCCAATCAGCTCACGGCTCACCTAGATATTGAAAATCCTGAACACAGAAAAATCGTTAAGAATTACTGGCAATCACCTACAATAGCAAAAGAAAATGGTAAAAAAGCGGTAGACATGTTTGATGAAGTCGATAATGGCAATATCAAAGCGATATGGATCATGGCGACTAATCCTGCGGTCAGTTTACCTGACAGTGGTAAAGTGAGAGACGCACTCAACAAATGCGAGATGGTAATAGTGTCAGACTGCGTGTCTACGAGCGATACGCTGGCTTTCGCAAATGTCAAATTGCCTGCAACGGGGTGGAGTGAGCGCGATGGAACCGTTACAAATTCAGAACGCTGTATTTCAAGGCAACGGCCATTTAAACCTGCCTATAAAGAAGCAAAACACGATTGGGAAATCATGTGTGCTGTGGCTAAAAAGATGGGTTTTGCAGGATTTGAATTTACATCATCACATGAAGTCTTTGATGAATATGCACAATTGACAGTTATCGCAAATAAAGACTCACAGCAATTAAATTTAGAAGCATTAAGTGGGCTTAGCCGAACACAATATGACGCTATTCAACCGATTCATTGGCCGTTTCGCAAAACAGAAGGGCAGTGGGTGAGTGTCAAGCCCTTTTCTGACAAGCGATTTAGCACCGAAAACGGTAGAGCCAAGTTTAAGACTGTTATCCCACAACAACCAAAAGCAAAGCCAAACTCGACCTATCCAGTGCGTATGAATTCGGGTAGGGTCAGAGATCAATGGCACACAATGACCCGGACAGGCTTAACCAACAAGCTCTTTGCGCACATTGACAAACCCTATATACAGATGCATCCGTCGCTGGCGAAAAAGCATAATATCCGAAACAAACAGTTAGTGCGTGCAAGCAATCATCAAGGTCAATATGTCGCTCATGCATTATTGACCAATGCGGTGGAAGGTGAACAATGCTTTGTACCAATTCACTGGAACAAAACCTTTGCATCGGCATCAACCGCTAACGCGCTGTTCGAATCTGTGTTTGATCCTATATCTGGCCAACCTGAAAGCAAACATACGATCGTCAATCTAGAACCAGTACCCGTAACACAGTACGGTGAGATATATGCCGTTCAGGATGTCCAGCTAAATACTGAATATTGGGTGAAGCGTCAGCTAAATGGTTGTGTCAACTATGCTTTTGAAAATCAAGAAAAAATTACTGACCTGTTAACGTGGGCGCAAACGTGCCTGTTTCAAGAAGGTGAGTGGTTGGCAATGCACAAAGGTACGCGAACGCAGCTCATATGCTTATTGGACAATAAACTCGTCTTTGTTGCCTTTATAGACACGCAGCCTATTACCATTCCAAGTGATTGGGTAGCGCAGCTGTTTACGCAAGATACGTTGCCACCAGAAAGCATTCGTGCGTTGCTTCACGCGACACCAGACCCAACCTATCTATTGGGCCCATTGGTTTGCGTTTGTCATCAGGTGCATGAAAACGAGATAGTCGAATCAATCAAAGATGGCTTAGTTACCGTGGATTCACTCGGTGAAAAGCTTAAATGCGGAACAAATTGTGGCTCTTGCCGGTCTGTTGTATCCAGCTTAATTGATGAGCATCGCATTAAAGTTGTAGAGATTGAGAGTTAAGAGGTCACTGTGAGTACATTTGTTTTTGACCAATTTTTTCAGCGATTCGGATTTACAAACAAACGTAAATTGTTTGCTGATAAGACAATTGGTGCTAGCGTCGCATTTGATCCAGGTGTATACATTATTGGTGGTGGGTGCGGTGACCCTGAACTGATTACTGTCAAAGCGCAGCGAATAATAGAGCAGGCAGATGTACTGCTTGTTGATTGGTTAGTCAATCCTGTCATCTATCAATCTTGTCGAAAAGATTGTGAAGTTATTTTTGTTGGCAAAAAGTGCGGAAGACATAGCGTTACACAAGCAGAAATCGATAATCTTCTTGTAGAATGTGCTCGCAAATACCAGGTAGTCGGACGGTTAAAGGGTGGAGATCCGAGTATTTTTGGTCGATTGGCTGAGGAAACCAGTATTTTAACTGAAAACAGTATTCCATTCTGCGTCGTGCCTGGGATTACTGCAGCAAGTGGTTGCGCAGCTTATTCAGGCATACCGTTGACGATGAGAGACGTTGCTCAGTCAGTTAAATTTATCACTGCCCATTACAAAAATAGTAATGAAGAACCTATCTGGGAAGATTTAGTACAAGATAGTCAAACACTTGTGTTTTATATGGGACTCACTCGTATAAACATGATAGCCACTAGATTGATAAGTGCTGGTATGTCAAACACTATGCCAATTGCAGTGATTCAACAGGGCACACTTGACCAACAGTCGGTGTGGACAGGTAGCCTAGATGATGCAAAACACTTAAATCTCGAAAAACTACAGGGGCCTGCACTAATCGTTGTTGGAGAAGTCGTCAAATACCGCCAGCAAGTGAACCTTTCTATGGTTAGGCAGGCGAGCACAATCGGGCTTTGCAATGGCTAACAATTTCAGTCAATACGTTCAGTTGATTGGAAGAGGTAAAACTGCAGGAAAATATCTTACTCAAGAACAAGCATATGATGCTATGTCGATGGTGTTGAATAACCAAACCACGCCGGAACAACTCGGTGCATTTTTGATGCTGTTGCGTGTGCGAGAGGAATCTTCAGAAGA
>JBCDMA010000174.1:0-8333 GCA_038744645.1 Pseudomonadota bacterium
GAAAAACGTTCCATTTACCTGTTTCAGGCTCACTCACATTCAACGATTCCAGCGCGAAAATCAATGCCTCCAAACAACACTTAGGTTTATCATATGAGGTGCAATCAGTGGTCCAAAAAGACATAGACAATGGCGAGCTAGTTTGCGTGTTAGAGGACTACCTACCCACCATTCCAGGATTTCATATCTATTTCTCTTCCCGCTCACAAATGATGCTTAAACTTAGAGCGTTTATTGATTCTGCAAAATCAAGATTGTTGTAGATGGTTTTAATCAATGACTCAATTTATCCTCACACTATGCGAGTGTAGACTTAACGAATGCTTCTGAATCTCTTACTGAAGTGTTGAAATCAAGCCAAGGTAACCATTGACGCAGATAGTCTCTATTGCTGTCCACAAGTGAATACAATGCTTGAGCTTCTGAGAGTTCGAGCATTTTTAGTTGCACATTATTATCAATTGCAAATGAGATCATAATTTTTCGCTTTCGTGGCCTTCCTGTAGAGTTTTCATATCAGCGCTTTTTTAGCTTACGAAACTTAATTGTCATTAAGCTTTTCCCACAACTTTTGGCTAACTGGACCTAATGTTGCTTTTTTACTCTTAACTAAAAAGTATGGGAAATGTATTTTACTGTCGGAGTCTTTCACAATAATCTCTTTCAAAATCCCTTCATCAAGCATGTTGGCAATCATATGCGCCGGCAACATCCCCCAACCCATACCTTGTTCAATAAGATTTAATTTGGAACCGAAGCTATTAACGTACCATTTTCTTTGAGCAGTTTGTGTGTTGAAGTCGTTTTCATTGGTTCCTGTACCCGTGTCTTTTACCACAATTTGATTTTCGTTAATGAGTTCTTCTATTGACGTTAGATTAGGATATTTGGATAACATGTTTTTGGAAGCAACATTGATCATAACTCCTTTGCCAATAATCGTGGAGTGAAGCTCATTTCGATTCTCAACAAACTCCATTGGCAACGCCGTAATTGCAATGTCAGCTTCACCATTTAGCAACCTAGTTATCGCGCCTGATAGATATTCTTGGCGCAATGTAATTTGTGTCATCGGGTAATCACTTTGAATAGCTTCTAATGGACGTTTTAAATGTTTTAGATCAAACGCAGCTTCTATGACCACCGTAACTTGCTGTTCGTTGCCTCTTATAATGTGTTGACTAAATTGTTCCAATTCGGTGATTTGATATAACGCTTTTTTGGCCTTTTGATAGATCATCTGCCCATTTTCAGACAGCGTTAAACGGTACTTATCCCGCGTAAATAATGTTAAGCCTAAATTCGATTCAAGTTGTTTTATGGAATGACTCAATGCCGACTGCGATTTGAATAATTGGTTTGCCGCTTGTTGCATGGAATCAGTTTCAGTAATAGCGACCAACACTTTTAATTGTTCCAATGTTATCATAATTACATTATTTCATAATCTTTATCAATAATAATCAATATATTTAATATTAAAGTGGTGTCAAACTCTATTCAGCTTTACACCAACAGTTTAGGAGGAAATGATGAGTAAAGTTAAAACGGTTATATCTTGGTTGCCTTTGGTTATTTTAGGGTTACCTCTCATTGGTGCCGGTGCCGCTAAATTAGCTGGTGTTGCAGAATTACATGCGAGTTTCAATCAAATGGGCTTGCCTACATGGTTTGGCTATTTCATTGGCTTGGCAGAACTAGCTGCAGGAATCGCTATGTTTGTACCTCGCTGGACTGCGCTAGCGGCCATGGGGATAATCCCAATCATGCTGGGTGCCGCGTACTATCATGTTGTCTATAATGTGCCGTCGGCTGTGCCTTCTTTTGTATTTTTAGCCCTAGCGATTTATGCCATTGTTTTACGCAAAAAGAACGCAATTTGGTTTCCGATTTAATCGCTAGGGGTTTGCACTAACTTTACCGGTCACTGTTGAGCTACTTTGCAGGGATACTAGTGCCGGTTAACCTTAGAAATTCTGCCAGTCGTTCTTCATCAACCCCGTCAAACATGTTTTTGGTGTTTTGCTGTTCGGAAAACTAAGCTGAAGAACTAGTGAAGCATCTTTGGCAAACATAAATTACTATTGATTGCCAAAAGATATTGTCTATTAAAGTAATAAAGTAGGATGCAAATCAACCTCTTGATTCGAATGTTAAAACACTTTTATTCATCAATTTATTGAGTAATGGGGTTATGGTAATTCGAAATACTGCATCGCGACTTAAAGGCGAAGATGTTGCGTTCATGCTGGAAGATCGAGATTGGACAGTACGACTGGAAGCAGTTAAAAACGCCCCTATTGCAGCCCTTGAGTCGCTTGAAGAAGATGATGAAGAAGTATTATTCGTGATTGGCGAAAGGTTGGATGAGTTCTATGCGTCTGAAAAAAGATAAACCACTTGTAGTATGAATTAGAAACAACTAGATGCTATTTATTCTAAAACAGAGTTGAATTAAAACTGTCAGACTGTTGTGAAAGGATAGCGCCAACAAAGCATTACAAGTTTTTTGTCCGCGCTATTAAAGTTCAGTTTTATCCGATCCCAAGAATTTGCTTTATTTCAAAGCCTCACAGCGTGACTGGTTTACATTAGACTACGTTTCATGGCGTCCATCCCCTTCCTTGAGTATCGATCTCACTTTCACGTTGTCCACCTTCACGTAATTCAACATATCTTGAACAGGCGTGGAGGTATGCCTCTAGACGCGTATAACCGCTTGATAACACAGAATCAGGGTCGGTGATCGTGTGGCGTTTTCGAGTCATGGGTGACGTCGATAAAATCCAGTTTCTCCAGTTAGGCCAACCCTTGTCCGATAAGTTCTTTCGATTTGCAACTGTTGGCTTGTCGTTACCTGACGCATATGTTGCCCCTCCATTTAGCACGTTATCAAACCTCGGATTACCAACTTCACTATATGAATTAACCGGTTCTCCAGTGCGGTCTTTTGCGTTTTGGATAATTTCAGATTCCAACGGCATCTTCATTCCAGAAAACGCTCCAGCATTATCAAGCACAAAGTTTTCATTTACGGGAGTCGATGGGATTGTTTGCGCATGGGGTATTGCGCTAGCAATTGGACTGCCTTTTAAATCATAGGAACCATTGTTCTCTGACAAATCCAGAAATGTAGCCCCTGTGGGGTTCACATCATTGCCGTTTTGTGTGAAGTGTAGATTATTGTTATTTAGATAAAACTCAATGTCCAATCCACTTTCACCTTTAACTCTGCAGACTGCTTGAGATGTCCTATCGGTAATAAATCTATTTCCCGCAATGTTCGCAAATACATTAGCATTTGACCCACTAGTATTTCGTGTGTACAAATCCACAAACCGATTCCGTTTCGTATTTGGATTAACGTTATTAACGTAAAAGAAGTTTTCAGCTCCACACCGCGGTATGCGGTCTTCACTAAACCCAACTACGCAATTGGTAATGTCTATTTTCTTTACAAAATGGTCAATCAACATTATCAGTGCATGTTGATCCAATTCATTCCAATTCCCTGCGTCTCTCGCGTGTATAGAGTACTTTAAATTCAACGCAACAATACAGTTCATAATACTGATATTATTAACGTTTCTTACAACATCTAGGGAACCATCAACACCAAAACTACAGGTTAGATGATTTAATACCACGTTAGATACTGAAGGTGTACCTTCGATAACCAGAGAGTCACGATTATCATAACCAGATGAACTGTTTTCATTGCTGTTCGTGTGTTCATCAGTGGACATAAAGCGAACATGCTCAATCACGGTATTGCTTGAGCGAACAACACATCGATTAGCTTGAATACATATGCCGGGCCTTGGAGCAGTTTGACCGGCAATATGAATATCATCATTATTGATAAGAAAATTTGACGAGCCATAGTCTATACGACCCGATACTTCAAAAATAACAACGCGTTTGCCCGAAGCGCTTATTGCTTCTTGTAGGCTCCCTGCCCCAGAAGTATTGAGATTCGTAACTCTGTAAATAGTAGCGTTTTGTGCCGGTCGATTATATACGCCAAAGCCGATTTTTGCAGGTGAATACGGCAACTGCCCGTTTGGTCCTGTAATTTGAGAAACCCAGTTGATAGCCATTATTGAAACTCCGTATTAATTCTGTTCATACCAGTTGTGTTCAGTATAATTTCCCAAGGTAACGAAGGATTTAGCACTACATCCAAGCTTAACGCCTCTATCTGGTTGGGAATGGGTCTATCAACAAGGTAGCCTGAAGGTAATGTATTACCTGCTTTTGCTGCAAATATAGCCTGTAACATCAGATCAAACTGTGCCACTGTTATATCTAGAATTGTTGTTCTGTCGCCTTCACTATTGACGAAATTTAGTGTTGATAGGTCTAAACTATTCTCAGGTGTGTTGCCCGTTTGTGAGAGATAGTCATTTGTGAAGATTTCAACTGCAACACCACTACCCTTTGAACTGTTGAGCGTCCATGTCAACTCATTTGTTATCAATGATTGTAGCTCAGTTCTGTCTGCACTTACGGTATCATGCCAATATAGTGAATAAGTGCTAGATGACGGTAAGGGCGCGTTAGTTGCTGGTGGTGGATTGTCTGGAGTACTGCCGCCAGTACCACTAAAAGAAACACTTCCTGCTGATGCATTGCCTGTGACCACTCTCACAGAGTACAGTTTTATCTGCGAAGTTCTATTCGTAAATTGATTGTTTATTCTAAAGATAGAATTTGCTTGTGTTAACGTTGAATCTAGCATTGCTCGGGGCCCAATAGACAGAGGCCCATGTAAAGTGTCACCGAAATTATCCCGGAATGATATGGAATCTCCTGAAATAATCTCGAAATCCGTCCTTACAACGGAGCCATTTTCCGATGTTTCAAAAAATATCTGGTCACCTGTACCACTTCCTCCCCGAACTAGCGTATAGACATTACCGTCAACAGTAGTGCCACTTGAAGTCTGTATACTGAGTTCTGGTCCAAGTCCGGTAGAAGAAGTTGTTATAGCCACTGTCGTGGGATCGGAGTCAGATGTTCCGTCATTTGCGACTAGTGTTGCGCTGTATGTTTGCCCTTCTTCTAATCCCGTCACATCAATACTATGACTCGTTCCTGATGGGCTGTTAAAACTACCAATCGATGAAATGGTTAATATTCCAGAAGATGCAATATCAGTGTCGAAAGTAATGGTTACACCATTATTGCTCAATCCTGAATAATTGAAGTTGCTTAATACCGGTTTTGGGGGTGGAACTGTCGGTTGGTCAGGAGGGTCTCCGGCATTTATGTCTTCAGAGTAATCAACTTCAAGTGTTAAACCATTTACTGTAAATTGGTGACTACTTCCCGACTCAGTTGTAAATATGCCTGTTCCTGCAATTGTGATAGTGCCTTTTGCCACTTTTTTGGTCCTCCATCGTAAATAACCCCATTTAAGCAATAGCTACTTAATGGGATTTTATGCTGCATTCTTATACTCAATTGGCGACATATCATTGAGTTAATCATGCGGCTGCTCGTTGTTGTAAAGCACAATCTAGTCACACATGATTTGCTTCACTTCGTCTAAATTGTTAAAGATGTAGCAGTCAATACTTCATCTCGATACGTGCGGTTAAGCCTCTCAATGTAAGCATTCTGATATGGGCAACCAGGTTTGACGTAATTAACTATGATATTGCGAGCTTTTGCCCATTTCACAAACAACTCTGCGGTGAGTTTCATCCCGTTGTCCACTCTTACTTTTTCTAAATAGCCATACGATTCAGCCAGTCGGGCCAGATGTCGGATCGCCCGCAGCGAAGGTATGCTCGTACTAACGTCAATAACCAATAATTCACGATTAAAATCATCAATGACATTAGACGTTCGGTAACGCCCTTTGCGTGTACAATCTGTTACTTATGAAATCCATTGACCATGTCTTGCCGAACGCAGTCGGTTCAACCAATGGCTAAGAGGTTCTCAACAAGCGTGTTAAGCACATCAATGATGTGCTTTGTCATATGTCAATTTTGGTTGATAGCAATATGACTTACGGCTCATATTGACCACCCGATAGCTTATCGCAATACTCGCACTACCTTACGCCTGCAACGCCTTGAGAACGGTCTACAAGCATTCCGCGAGGTTGCTGTATTACATCGGGAGATAGTTGCACTAATGCCTCTATGTAACTAAACCATAACGTTTAATTTACATTAATCAAGTATTAGTTTCTAGATTATTTTGTTACGACGTAGACTGATTTTACCGTTAGACCTAGGGTGGGATTTACTGCCGCACCTAGACGAATTAATTTCTTAAAATCAATGGATTAACCAACTTAGTTAGTCAGCTGAACGAAATACAGATAAGTTTGTGTTGTGATAACTATCGAACAAATCAATAACAGAAAAATGGGCTCCTAGATGTCATCCGAGAAGGTGATTTTTTTCTATCCTCTCCAACTAGCCCGTATAACTGAGTACCTAACATGATTAACGAATTTGTTGTATAGAAATTCTGCTTCACTATCGATTCCTTCGTTCACGAGACATGACCGTTTGGACACTGCTTATCTCCTGTGGTTGCCCTCTGGAGCGGGGATCATTACTTTTTTAAGGTTTAGCTCTTCAAATACACGGTTAATCAAATACTTAACGTACGCTGTGACGATTCCCTAACGCTGCTACCGACCGCCCGTTTTCTGTAAAAATGTCAGTAAATCATTCAATCGCTTTTCATCCGCTTCATAGAACATGTTTTTGGTATTTTGCTGTAGCGACGTTGTTGCATCCCGCCATATTCTTTTGCCCGCCTCGGTTAGCTTTACCATGCTCACTCTTGCGTCCCTATTGTTCTGTGCTTTTTCTATCAGCCCTATCTTCTCCATTGGGGCGAGTAGGCGGGTAACGCCTGACGCTGTTCGACCTATGGCCGCAGCTAAGTCAACTCGTCGCAATAGGCCATTTGGCGCTTCAGACAGTGCATCCAAGACCATGTATTCAGTAAAACCGATACCATGAATAGTACCCAAGCTTAAATCCAGCCTTCTGTACAAAGCATTACTTGAGAACCATAGCTGTTTTACTAATGTTGTGTGAGTAAATTTTTCCATTAACCATTCGATCGTTTCTTAATACTTGATTAGTCAAGTATCATGCAATTATTTTATTTTGCAAATGCATAGCTTTAAATTAAGACGCCCACCGATCAGTTTTAGCCTCGTCTATAATGTAACTACAGCGCTTAGTAAAGAAAAATGCGTCATATCAAATTATTACGATGAACAGGAAAGAATAAATGAGAATTGAATCTATCGATGTACTTCGGGGCATCGCCATTCTTGGTATCTTGATCATGAATATCAGTTTCCACAACAACTTGCTAACGGGGTATGTTCACTTTGAACAGCCGCTTCTCATGGATGAGATCTTGATTTTTCTGCAAAGCTTATTTGCTGACGGTAAGTTTCGTACGCTTCTATGTTTGATGTTTGGTGCAGGCATGGCCATCCAATATGACTGGTGCCAAAAACACAATGCTAACTACACCCACTTTTTGAAATCGAGAATGCATTGGTTGCTTATATTTGGAATGTTTCACATTACTTTTATCTTTGGTGGCGACATCTTAGTGCTGTATAGCATTTGTGGATTGATGGTGATTAGCCGTTTGCCTCTCGAACAAGACACCTTGCTCAAAAAGGGTAAAAAGCACTTTATTGTCGGTACAATTTTGATTTTGCTCGTATTAGCCGCAATGCTGCTATCAGATTTGGATGCGCCGGTAATTGACAGAAGTGCACCCGACTTTGTTGAATCTGTGGTTGAATGGCGCAAAGGTTATACAAACCAAATGATTTACCAAGTTTCTAGTTTGGTTTTTATTTTTATCGCGTCATTTCTTTTTCTTGTTTGGCAACCACTTGGGATAATGCTGATAGGCGTTTATTTGTATCGAAGTGGTTTTTTCACATCTGGGTTTAGTGATAAAACGTTCAGGAAACTTTTGGTCATCGCTATTTTCAGTTCGTTACTCACTGCATCGCCGGCGTTTCAGTCTTCAACAATTGACCCGTTTTACATTCTATTCTTATCAAGTGTCTCTGCTATTTTTGTTGCTCTTGTATATGCGCATCTCATTGTTAAATTCTACACTAATAAACATTGGCTAATTGATACGCTTAGCGCATGTGGTAAGTTAGCGTTCACTCTTTACCTTAGCCAATCCATTGTCATGGCCTTGTTATTCAGAGCAATGATGCCTTTGGTGGCGCCTGATTTTGACTATACAGTCACGATGATGGATTTTATATTGATCAGTTTTGCATTTATTGTGATTCAAATGATTTTCGCCAACTGGTA
>JBCDMA010000175.1:0-8324 GCA_038744645.1 Pseudomonadota bacterium
ACCGGCACAAAAGCGTTTGTATATCTCTTTGTCACCATCGCCGTGATTGATATTCGGAACATAATTCCAAAACCGGAATGGATGCTTAAAACCCTGTTCTTCAAATACCGAGAACACGGCGCGATAGGCCAGGCAAACCTCATTTTCCAAATTATCTAATATTGCAACATTGATCCAATACGCAACACAAATCAGATCAGAGGTCTTTGACCAATGACATTCACCGGTGCTGCCTCTTGTTACCACATCGTCCACAACCCAAGCTTCGGTCGTCTTTGCAGCATCAAGTGCGCTCAATCCAGAATGGATTATTCCAGGGACTGCAGGCTCACAGTCGCCTACAAATGGCATAACTGCAAGGATGGTATTTTCATTTAGAAGTTCGGTTGCGGGGATGTTAGAGAAAATTTGAGTTAACATCTTATCGGATCTTTATTGCGTTCCGTAATTAGTGTGTGGTTGCTTGTCATATTATTATTATTATTATTAATTACTCACGTTACGGTTGCTGTAACGCTTTCAACCCGCAGAACGACGGGTTACCTTCCTTTACAGTCACAAATAAATTGAGCTTTAAAGTTGCATTAGTTTATACTACGTTCCCTCGAAAATAAAGCAGGCTAAACGCAGGAAAAATAGCGTATGACGACACAAACAGAAGCCGAGCTAAGGATGGCAGAACTTCTTGTAGAAGCACTCAATTTGGAAGATATTGAAGCAAAAGATATCGATCCAGATGAACCACTCTTCGGTGATGGGCTTGGGCTTGACTCCATTGACGCACTTGAGATAGCAGTAGCGATCTCGCAGGAATATGGACTTAAGATGAAAGCAGAAGATGAATCCACTCGCGAGGCTTTCGCTACGCTCAAAACGCTAACCAATTTCGTGGCTAACAACGCTTAAAGAGCCGCAATCTCTGATGGCTAAAACCCACCCGCTCGTTGCAAGACAACCAAACGCACCCATTGCTTTTCTCTCTAAACCGTCGAAACACTTTGGAGGGATAGTCGGCCTTGTCGATGCACAAACATTTATCTCACACGTGAACGCGTTTGTTGTTGCACTGGCGCGAAACTATCTTCAGGATAAGCAATACGCAATCAATCTATGTAAAGACCGATATCTTTTTCTTGTGAGTTTTTGCGCGGTAATAAAATGCAAACAAACAAACTTGCTGGCCGCAAATAAGAAAAAAATCACGCAAGAACAGTTGAGCGAGCAATATGAAGGTAGCTATCTAATCCACGATGGCGCTGATGTCATCAACGCCATACCGGTATTTGATGCTTCAACGTGGACACTCAATAGCGATGCAGTGAATACGAGTACGGATGAACAACACTGGCCGCACATTGAAGATGAGCATTTGGCGTGTATAAGCTTCACCTCAGGCTCTACGGGGCAATCAAAACCCAATCTCAAATATTGGCATACGCTGCATAAGAGCACCCAAATAAACGGCGCTTTCATGCTTGATGGTACTGATAAAACAGTCTTTCAAGTGGCCACCATGCCACCTCAACATATGTGGGGCCTTGAAACATCGATTCTACTGCCTCTGTTCGACAATGTTTGCATGACGGATTCGCAACCCTTGTTTCCACAAGACATATTGGATGCCTTGGAAACACTACCGACACCGAGATTGCTGGTCTCCACACCGGTTCACCTTCGAGCACTAGTTGCTGACGACACTGCACTTCCTCAACTGGATAACATCTTGTGTGCAACATCACCCTTAGATCCTGAGCTTGCAGGCAGTGTTGAAACGCGTTTTGGTTGCACGCTTAAAGAGGTGTATGGATGCAGCGAAGTGGGTTCAATGGCTGTCAGAAAGACAGCTACTGAGTGTTCCTGGCGCGGGTTTGATGGATTAACCTTCGATGACAAAGATGACGGTACAGTTGTCTCTGCAGCGCATTTACCCGAATCAATTGTACTTCAAGATAACATTGAGTTTTTAGACGATGGACGCTTTTTGCTTTCAGGAAGAGTAACCGATTTGATCAAGGTTGCAGGGAAAAGAGGTTCACTTCTAGAGATTAATCAAATATTGATGCGATTTAATGGCCTATTAGACGGTGTCATCTTCAAGCCAGAAACGGAGAACACGACGGCGAGACTTTGTGCAATAGTCGCGCTAAAGCCAAATGTCGATAAAGCAAGTTTAATCGCATTTTTAAGAGAACATCTGGACGACGCACTGGTACCCAGACCCGTCTATGTTGTAGACTCCCTGCCAAGAGAGAGCAACGGCAAACTGCTGAAAAACAGTTTGTATTCACTTCTTGAATGTCTAAAAGTGTAAATCTACGAAAATGGCTTTTTGCACAAGCCACATATCCATTTTTGATTTTACATAAGAAATAGAATATGAATACTGAACTGACTAGTCTATTAAATACTGAATGTGCGTGTTTAAACGTCGTGTTAGTGCGATAATGGCATGATAGCAACGCAAGTATGCCGTTAAATAGGAAATTAAAATTACTACAATGACCATGTCTCGGGCAGGGCGTCCAAAAAGTAACGAGAAACGCGAAGCGGTGTTGAGAGCCGCTGTTGACCTGTTTTTGACCAATGGTTTTAAAGAAACCTCAATGGAGAAAGTAGCAAATGTTTCCGGTGTCTCTAAACAAACGGTGTATTCTCACTTTGAAAACAAAGAGAAACTGTTTTTAGCCGTCATTGCGTTTAAATGCGAAGAGTATTCCCTAAATCTTCAGGAATTGGCAGGACACGATGAGGGTCTCGAACATACACTCAGTGTTGTGTGTTCTCGCTTCGTAGGCTTGTTCCAGGATGAGGAAGTGGTTTCTATGTTTGCCGTCATTATTGCAGAAGCACGAAATTCACCTAGAGTGGGGGAATTGTTTTATCAAGCAGGACCGCTTGCCAGTGTTAATTCGATTTCCGAAATCATTTTTAATTTATCGCAACAAGATATAAGTGAGTCGGATGCCCGCATGCTGGCGGGCGATTTTTTCGGTCTTTTAAAGGGCCAATGGCACATGCGAAGTTTGATGAACCTAGACTACGAAATGGATGAAAAACAGCGCAATCAGTGCGTAAAAACTGTCGTAGACAAGACGATGGTACTCTTGAATCACTACTATTCTTAACGCTGACGTTTGGCATTGCTGCACCAACACACTGGTATGTGACGCGCCTTAGAATCTTTTAAGGACGTCTTGCATTTTCAAACGATGCGGCAGGTACCGCGGCCTTTGGCGACCAGTTACCAAGGCTGACATCAGACGTGACGAGTGCCCTATTTATGTCAATGCCCGTGTACCACCATTCATGAGCGTCAATTCTGATTGGGCCTAATACGCGTTCAAAGAAATGGACTGGAAAAGTGAAACCGTCAATCTCTGTATAATTGAGGTAGGTAGTGTCGACGTGCGCACCTTTTGTTGTTTCAAATCCTTCCAACGTTATATGCACCCTAAAAGTTAGATTTGTTTCTTTATCCACCCATAAGCTAATGAAATCAGATGTCGAGTCGCCAAACCCTGGTGTCATCTCAGCGTTGATTCTGTAGTAACTTCTGTTTTTTTGCTTGCCATCATCAAGTCGTTCCCAATCGAGATTTCGTCCCGAAAGCGCCAAAGGACCAAGAGAAAAGAGATAAAAAGCATCTGAAGTTAACGCTGTGGCGGATAGCGTCTGCTCATCAAAGGTCGGATTGTCATCATAAGCCACCTGCGTCGTATTCACTGAGCGGAATACCTGCTTTGAACCCGCTTCGCCTTGATAGGTGACTGCATAAGTACTAGGCGATAGAATGATTCTTTCTTCGGAACGTTGACGATATTTGTGATCAGTCACTAATGGTTGAATTCTTGTAATGAGATAATACCAATCGCCGTCGATAGCAACGTTCACATCTTTAAGTTCATCTAAACGATGGCCACCGTGTTGCGTAAATGTGTTGTCAAATATCTGCTGTGCACTGATGCCATCATCCGCAGTTTCGTTGAGTACTTCGAACTGTGGCGAGGTTTGTGCGCAACCGCAAAGCACGGCTGCAATGAACAAAATGAAGACATTGTGTTTGAGTTTTGAACAAAGCAAAACGGTTAACGCTTTCATGAGCAGTGGTTTTGTTATGGCATTTGTTCGTTTTAACGATCAACTACGAATTCTGGTTTATTTACCTTACCACCGTGTGTTGCTGTGGCGGATATCGACGCAACACATCCTTACTCGGTGCCCAAAAAGGTAACTGCTCACTCAACACGGCACGGCGATAATACTCAATCGGCCACATGTGCGCACTGCCAGTATATTCGTCATCATTTATCCGCAGCGCACTGACATCAAATGTATGTGCGTTTTCGACAGGTACATTGCTGCCCGGCACGTTGTCATTGATGTCAATGTAAGCATCGCTAATATCAGCACATCGCCCAAAGTTACGGGTACCAAAATGCCAGTTCATGCCACTGTAAACGCCTAAGGGGTCAAGATAGGTTGTATGCACCAGTACGTCAGGGTTTTCATGGCGCAAGCTTTCACACAGCCCATAAACGACAAAGGACCCGGCACTATGACCAACCAAATGTACCCTTTTGAGGTCTTTGTTCATTGCCAGTGCTTTACCAAGCTGTCGTCCAATTCGTCTGCCATTATTTGAACATCTAAATATGTTGGTGGAATACTTTTGCCAATCAACCGTGGCAACCTGCTGGTTGTGATCTAGTACCTGTTGCTGTAGCTCTAAAGCAAATGAATCGGACCATGTTGCTGGACTGTCATCTTTGCCGTGTACCAACAAAATAAGTTCATCTTGATGTTGACGGAGTTGCGGCGTATTGACGTCAAACGAAATCGGCCAAGGAAAATAAGAAAAAATGACTAAGCCAACGGTAGCTACCAAAGGGGGTATGCCTGGCAAAATGAATAGAACAATGAACCAAAACTTAACTGTGCGTCCATACACCTTTTTCTTAAAAAAACTCATGTAAATCGTTTACTCACTGCAGCACTGATACTGTCCCTATCCTAAGTGGCATTTTGAATTGGCTTTGAGGCTTTTGTAAAGCCAATGTTTTATTTCTGACTTGTTTGGCGTGACATCATAACAATATAAATTAAAAAACAAATTTCGACATGTCGGCTTGACAGTTAACCTATCATTGTTCAAATTTTAGGGATGCCTGTTGTCTTAACGTACGCTTTTCTCGTTTTCAGTAGAAAACAGGGCACATTGTTAAAACACCGGACGTAACATGACTGTATTTCGACGAAATTTACAGCGAGCTATTGTATTCACCATCATTCTACTGGTAGCCAGTGGGATTTCCGGCGTGCTTTATTACCTCAAAATGGAGCACAACGAAGCGACGTTTAATCGTCTACAGCTGCAAGAGTTAATGCGCATTGAACAGAGCATTGCTCAAACAATATCGCGCGTTAAGACGACGGCTGATTTTCTCAGCAAACACGAATCTTGTACAAGCAAAGCCAATGAAAATAAGTGTAATTCGACAATTGAAGCGCGGCTTGATCATATTAAAAATCCCCAAGAATTGCGCTCGCTCAGCATTGCTGAATTTTCATTCATTCGTGAGTCCGATGCGCTCGATATCGAAGATAAAGACAATATTTGCCGACGCACAGCGGAAAGTGGTAAGCCAGACTTACAGTTATCTCTGAGAAAGGAAACCTTGTTCACTGTCGTACGGCCAAATCAAAAATACGACGATACCGAAGAAGCTTGTTTCAAATTAGACATTCAGCTCCAAACCAAGCATTTATTGCTTTCTGCTGAAAATCGCTTTTCTCACACCTTTATCACCACATCAGAAGGTAACGTTATTGCGCAACATCAGAATCTTCGTAATGACGTCAGCTTGCCTTCGTTAATCATTGAAAAGATACGCTATCCCAATGACGAAGAGCTGTATGACACAGCGGGCAGTAAAATCGTCGACACTCAAATTAATAACACTGACGTGCGATTTTATATCACGCCACTGCTGAACGATATTGACACACCAAAAAACGGCACCTTTTATCTCGTGGGTATTATTCCAAACAGTGTGATCGTTAATACAAAACTGCAAATTTCATCAAAGAGCTTCATGTGGTTGATCATTGGTGTTTTATTTTTTATTTCACTGACACCTTTGCTCAAACTCAGATTTGTTAATCCCAGATACTCCATTTCTCACAATGATAAATCACAAATCGCCCTCGGACTGATTATTGCAACGGCGATTGCGACAATCGCGCTTAACCAACAGCTTTTTTATCTCTATCTCAATGATTTTAAGGAAAATCAAACCGAACACCTTTTTGAGATTATTCAAAAGAACTTCAGTACCGAATTACGCGAGGCAAGCGCGACATTGGATGATCTGACTGATGACTTTGCAATGACGCGCGACAAAGATATGTCAGAAATAATACGCCACATCGCTCAACATCATGAGACTGAAAAAGCCGAAGCGCTGGTTGAAGAGTTGATCCGATGTGAATTGCACAACTCAAACTCAAATGTCGAAAATGCCTTTTTGGATCCTCAGAACAATGACAGCTGTTCAGTCTATCGAAACCTGGTAAATTTCAAGGGTCTGAAAATAACTTCTTCGGACAGGAAGTATCAAAGCTTTTTTGAAATGGTTGGTGTTCTTAATAGTAAGGCTGAACTCTCCCGTGATTTCGCTGTGTTTTATGCCACTGATGGCCTTTTCATAGAATTATCCGAACCACTCAATCTATCCAAAAGAGAATATGTACAAGCTGCGATCAACAATCAATTTTGGACACTCAAAGAACCTCTCAACCTTGTTGAAAAGATTAGCGATAACACCAGCGATGAGACGGGAAATGAAACTTCAAGCGAAACAGATTTTTATCTTCAACGGATTCACAACATAGAGGATGCAAGAAAGGTGTCCATGTTGGTAAAACCCTTTAGTGATCGCAAAGAAGATCCCAATGCCGTCGCGAAAATTGCCAGCTTGAAGTTCAACAGCTTACTCAACGTCAATCTCCCGATGGGCTTTTCGTTTGCTGTGCTCGACAAGGCTGGGAATGCAGTTTTCCATCACCAAGATGAGTTAAGCCTGGTGGAAAACTTCGTGTATGAAACAAACAATAATCAAGAGCTCATTGCTGCATTATTATCAGCAAACGCGCGATCGAAATCTCATAAATTAAAATTTGATTATAAAGGTGTCGAACACTCAGCGATTATTGGTTCACTTACCGATAGCGATAGCACACTGCCATGGCAGCTCATCGTATTTTATGATGAAAGCGAAATTGCATTGAACAACATGTTATTGGTGTTCGTTGCACTGATACTTGTGGTCGCAATATTGCTGCCCATTTTCATTGTCATACGCTACTTCAGCCACCAGCGATTCTTTGTAGATTTGCTTTATTTTAATAGTGACCGAGTGGTTGACTACGTCAAATGGAGTTGGCTCATCATTGCTGTTTACATTGCGATCGTTTACAGCCAAGGCATCGTCACCGAGTTATCATCGAGGCTCATTATCTGGTTGTTGTTTTGTTTAGCCATTATTAGCGCATTGCACAGGCGAATAAGCACGTGTGAGGCTCAAGTACATTGGAGTAAATCACCGCAAGCTTGTGTTGTTTTCTTTCTTGTCGTTTTAATTGCCATCGGCACCGTCTTAAGTGTCTCGATCGATGTGCCCTTCATCATTGATAACTGGATATTCTTGGTCATTGGCGTGCTGTTGGTCATTGTGGCCCTTGCAGCCACAGCACGATTGCAAAAGGGGAATGATAATTTAAACGATTCCTCAATTAAGCGCTTCAACAATGGAAAACGGTACATTGATGCCAACCGCTTTAGCGCCGGCTATGTCATGTTTATTACGGTGTTAGTCCTGACAGTAGCATCAATGCCAGCAGTGATGATTGCGCAGAGTACAAATGCCTACCTGTTACAGCGGCAAGGCGATCTGCAGACATCACACGCCACGGCTACTGAACGTCAACTCAATCATCGCTACAATGATTACGTTAACAAGCTCTTTGGTCCGATATCGCCATCGCGTCCATCTCCTGCAACAGTTGTTAGCCTGCATGACATACTGTCTGAATACCTTGACCCAAAATATGTGCGCGCTTACAACAAATGTGAACAAAACACCGATGAAAACAAGCGTATAAACCCTTTCAGTCAGAAATGGATTGACCTAAGTAATGTCTCAGCGATCAGTAGCATTGATGAAAATCTCGATTGTGAGACTACAAATGATGTCGAGGATGATAATAGCGATGATGAACCTGCACTAGTGTCACTCACTGACACAGTGATTGATCACCTCTTTGCC
>JBCDMA010000176.1:0-8323 GCA_038744645.1 Pseudomonadota bacterium
AACGCCAAAGACCGCTGATCAGGACGATAAAGTCCCACTGTATGTGCCCATCAGGACCGAATTCCTAAGTAAAGATACAGGAAGTAAACGAGCAATATCTGAAGGCACCCGTAACATCATTGTCGATTCTGAAACGGCGTCTGTTACTTTACCTCAAACCGATGTGGTTCCTGTATTTCTCGATCAATTCTCCGCACCTGTTGTGATCCAGTACGATCAGAGCGTCGACGAATTGATGACCATTATTTCTGATAGCACCTCTGATTATGCTCGATGGGATGCCAGTCAACTACTGTATTCGCGTTGGATCATGGCTGATTATGACAACAACGCAAATGACAATAGTGCTGAAATTGCGACCTATGCTGCGTTAGTTTCAGAACTTGACGTATCGTTGGATGTTATTTACGAGTTGTTAACCCTACCTGCATTTGATGATTTAGCCGGGCAAAAGGCCGATATCGACCCGCTAGCGTTGGAACAATCAATTACAACAATTGAGCAAGCAGTAGCGAAATCTCTCTACTCCTACTGTATAACGAAGCTGCAACACATTGTGGGTGAACCTTACCTGTATGAACAGCGTCAAGTGCACCAGCGCTCAGCTGCATTTGTGTGGTTAAAAATGGCGTGCATTGCTGAATCAGTCGATGAACACAATGAAGGTAACGCTATGCCCATGCTGAGACAACGCTATTTTCAGGCTGATAACATGACTGATACGCTTAACTGCCTCAAAATTGCTCAGCATGTTGATTTAGGCTTATTTGATGAGCTAATGGAAGACTTTGAAAAATCGTATCGCGACGATGCAATCGTCATGGATAAATGGTTCAGTTTACATGCAACAACTCACAGAGAAGATATTCTGGCGAGACTCGATTTATTGATGGCACATGCAGCATTTGATTTTAACAACCCCAATAAAGTGCGTGCTGTGATAGGCAGCTTTGGATTCTTTAACGTTACTGGTCTTCATGCGAAAAACAAAACTGGCTACAAGTTTCTGTGTGACCACATCATCAAGCTCGATCAACGAAATCCCCAGGTAGCGAGCAGGATCTTAACCCCGATGTTGTCATTTAAGCGCTATGCGCCGCCGTATCAAGATGCTATGAAGGAACAACTCGCGAGAATGTTTAATACCAAAGGGTTGAGCAAGGATTTATTTGAAAAGATTTCAAAGTCGTTGTCAGTCGCAGAGAAGCACACAAGCGAAAACGCCTAGCGAGTATCAAGAATCAAATCGGTCAGCCATGAAAAGTTTCTATTTTTCCATGAATATGAACTACGCTCAGTGCGACTCACTTTACCACAACACGATCCGATATGTGGTCGTCAAGGATGACAATGGCAAGACCATTCAATTGAAGAAATCACATGTACTGAAATTCTTAACGCCCGAGGGGATTAAGGGCAGGTTTAGGCTAGATGTGGATGACAATAATGCGTTTAAACAGTTACAGCGATTGGCAAAAATCTAAAAGCTCGAACGTCGGAATACGCACCTGACTTATCAATGTCAATCGTTGATTTTCAGCTTCAAAAGCTTGTCATTTTTTTGAGCTATACTTCAATGGTAATGCCAAATGTAAAAAAAGCGTTAACAAATATCATTGCACTTTAGTAAACTATTAATATTTTTACAAAATATCCGATAACTAAATGGATAACCACCAAATCATTAGTATTTGACTAACGAGAGCCCCCATGACGACGACAGTGCACAACAATTCTGTTTTACTTGAACAAGTTTTCACGTTAGTAAGCAAAAAAGCCAAACAAAAAGACGCGCAAAACATCGCCCAGTTTGGTCAACTGCTTCTTAAGAACATTTCTCGCGATGATTTACACGGCAGAAGCGAGAGCGATTTGTATGGCGCAGTCATGAGTCTGTGGCAACAAATGAAAGAAAAGAAAAGCAAACAATCCATCATTCGCGTGTTCAACCCCGACATCGCTAAACATGGCTGGCAATCGTCCCACACGGTCATTGAAATCATCGTCGATGATTCGCCGTTCTTAGTGGATTCAATAAGAATGGCATTGATACGAATGAACGTAACGGCGCATCTTCTGCTGCATTCACCGATGCATATCGAACGGAATAGACACAACAATGTGACAGCCCTGCAAGACAAAGCTGGCGAATCTACTAACTCATCGTCGGAAACAGTTTTTCTGATTGAAATAGATCGTCAAAGCAGTGAAAGTCAAATTGCTGCACTCACTAAAGAACTTCATTCAGTGGTCAACGAAGTGTCGTTAGCTGTCAGTGATTGGCAGCCAATGCTACAAAAACTGACGGAACTGACAAAAGCATTTGATGCTTCAAAAAGCACTGCTGACAATGCAACAAAACTGCAGGGTAAAACCTTTCTCAACTGGTTGATTGACCACAATTTTACCTTGATGGGCTATCGCTATTACGAAGTCAAAGCCATTGAAGGTGATTACCGCTGGGTGCCGAAAAATGAGACCAGTTTAGGCTTAATGAAAAACAGTGTTAACGACCGCGTAAGGTTACTATCAAATGTGCCTGCCAGCGCCAGAGAGTCAGCATTATCCAGTAACCCTCTCATGCTGACGAAAACCAACTCCAGAAGCCGCGTCCATCGGCCAGCTTACATCGATTATATTGGCATCAAAGACTTTGATGACAGTGGTAATGTCATTGCCGAACATCGTTTTCTCGGGCTGTATTCCGCTTCATTTTACAATAGTAGCGTCACTGATCTGCCTATGCTGAGCGAGAAAATTGAACGCATATGCAAAATAGCCGGGTTTGAGCATAAAACGCATGCTTATAAAGCACTGGTGAATATTGTTGAAACCTACCCAAGAGACGAGCTCATCCAAACACCCGATGATGAACTTGCAGGCATTATTACCGGTATTTTCCAAATGCAGGAAAGAGGCATTAGCCGGATGTTTGTGCGCAAAGATGCGTTCGGTCGCTTTTTTTCATGTTTGATCTATGTGCCGAGAGAGCGTTACAACACCAAACTGAGGCGTCAAACACAAAAACTATTGCAGCACGCATTTACCTCGCACAAAGCCGTTGAATTTAATACCTATTTTTCTGAGTCCGTGTATGCACGCACTCATTACATCGTAAGAGTCGATAATAACAATATGGAATTCGATGTGAACGAAATTGAGAACAACGTCATTGAATTGACCAAAACATGGCAAGACAAACTCAACAATAAAATCATCGCGCACTTTGGTGAGGCGGGTGGGCGTGAACTGACACGCAAATATGCAAACGCTTTCTCCAGCAGTTATGAAGAAGAAAATCTTCCTAGCGCTGCGCTTGTCGATATCCAAAGAATTGAAACCCTGACCGATGAAACCCCATTAGATATTTTGTTCTATCGACCACAGGAAGAGGGCCACGAAAGTAATGCTGTACGCTTGAAACTCTATCACAAAGACGAACCTATTCACTTGTCTGACGTGCTGCCAATGCTCGAGAATTTTGGGTTAAAAGTCATTGATGAGTCCCCTTACAAAATCACCTGTGATACTTGTGGTATCAATTGGGTAATGGACTTTTCCATGCTGCTAAAAGGCAAGCAGAAACTTGATATTGAGATTGCGCAAAGCTTGTTTCAAAGTGCCTTTGCCGATATGTGGGAAGGCGAGTTAGAAGATGATTCGTTTAACAGGTTAATTTTAGATATTGGCGTTACCGGTCGAATGGTGACGATTGCGCGCGCATATGCAAAATACATGCGCCAAATAGGCTCACTTTTTAGTCTGGACTACATTGCCAATACGCTATCAAGTTACCCCAAAATTGCAAAAGCATTGATTTCATTGTTTGACGAAAGATTTAATCCAGATGTTAATCAAAGCGAAAAGAAACAGCAGCAAATCGTTGACAAAATATTGGTATCGCTTGACTCTGTCGCCAACTTGGACGATGACCGCATTATTCGACGTTACTTAGACCTCATCAATGCCACGGTGCGCACTAATTTCTATCAAATAGATGCGTCTGGTAAACCCAAAAGCTATGTGTCGTTTAAGATGTTGCCGGAGCGCATTCCGGATATGCCGCTGCCAATGCCTAAGTTCGAAATCTTTGTTTATTCGCCTAAAGTTGAGGGTGTACACTTAAGAGGCGGTAAGGTTGCTCGAGGCGGCTTGCGATGGTCTGACAGGATGGAAGACTTTCGTACTGAAATCCTAGGGTTAGTCAAGGCACAACAAGTAAAAAATACCGTCATTGTCCCCGTGGGTGCTAAAGGTGGTTTTGTTTGTAAAAAAATGCCGCAGCATGCTGATCGCGCAACAATGATAAGGGAAGGACAAGCGTGCTATAAGATTTTCATTCGCAGCTTGCTGGATGTAACAGACAATATTATCGAAGGTGATATAGTTCATCCCGATAGAGTGGTGCGCTTGGATGAAGACGACCCTTATTTGGTTGTTGCGGCAGATAAAGGTACGGCGACTTTTTCGGACATAGCCAATGGCATATCGGAAGAATACGGATTTTGGCTAGGTGATGCATTCGCGTCGGGCGGTAGCGTCGGTTATGACCACAAAAAGATGGGAATTACTGCCAGAGGTGCATGGGAAAGCGTCAAACGTCATTTTAGAGAGATTGATATTAACTGCCAGACGACGCCGTTTACCTGCGTCGGTATTGGCGACATGGCTGGCGATGTGTTCGGTAATGGTATGTTGCTATCTAAGCAAACACGCATTATCTGTGCATTTAACCATATGCACATCTTTTTCGACCCAGATCCCGATCCTGCCAGCAGTTACAAGGAAAGAGAGCGCCTATTCAAAGACACATCCTTGACCTGGGATGATTATGACAAGAAATTAATATCACCTGGTGGCGGTGTGTTTAAGCGCTCCGACAAAGCGATTAAGCTCACGTCAGAAATGAGAAAATGGCTTAAGACGCGACAAGCGACGATGACGCCGAATGAACTTGTCCACAATGTACTCAAGATGCCTGTGGATCTCATATGGAATGGCGGCATTGGGACCTATGTAAAAAGCAGTCGCGAATCACATTCAGATGTTGGCGATCGCGCTAACGACGGCGTGCGTGTCAACGGCGATGAAGTTCAAGCAAGGATCATTGGCGAAGGTGGCAACCTTGGATTAACACAGCTTGGTCGTGTAGAGGCTGCATTGAATGGTGTCCGGGTAAATACCGATTACATTGACAATGTTGGCGGCGTTGATTGCTCCGATAATGAAGTCAATATCAAGATCCTGCTCAATGGACTCGTGGCAAACGGTGATTTAACCATCAAGCAGCGCAACAAACTGCTCTATGATATGACCAATAATGTTTCTACTATCGTGCTTCACGATTGCTATCGACAGACCCAGTCCATGTCGATTACCGAATTGCATGGCCCAAAAGTCATTAGAGAACAACTGCGATTCATTGACGGTTTAGAAAAACAAGGTGCACTCAATCGAGAATTGGAATTCATTCCCAGTGATGATGAGATCCTGGAGCGTTTAGCGTCAAATAAAGGCCTAACGCGGCCAGAGCTATCCGTGATTATCGCTTACAGTAAAATGGTGTTAAAGGAGGATTTCAACACCGCTGAAATCACCAGCGATCCTTTTTACAATCATCACTTAATCAACTATTTCCCAGAGACACTTCGCCAAAAGTACAGCGAAGAAATGCAACGTCATCCGCTGCGAAGCGAAATTATCGCTACTGATCTCGCGAACGAAATCGTCAATGATATGGGACTCAATTTCGTTTTTCGTATTTCAGAAGAAACCGGTTCGACATCTGCTGAAATCACGCGTGCTTACAGCATTGTCAAGGGCGTGTTTGACATGGGATCGCTGTGGAAGACGGTTGAGTCATTAGACAACAAAATCGATGCAAAACTACAGCTGCGCGTGTTAGATGACATGCGACGCACCCTTCGACGCACCTGCCGCTGGTATTTACGACATGGCGACACCGATCTGAGTATTGAAGATGCGATTAAAAAGTATCGAGACGCCTTTGTCACCATTAGCGATAATTTGACCTCGTATCTCGTTCAAGAAGAAGTCGATGAAGTCAATGAGAGAGCAGAACAACTTATATCATCGGGCTTTCCCAAAGAGGCGGCACATCGCGTTGCACGGTTGAGCAACCTATTTTCTTGTTTGGATTTGGCCCATATTGCTGAGCAAGAGAAAAGAAGCGTCGACTTGGTTGCGCGTTTGTATTATCAACTTGGTCATGATTTTGAACTGCATTGGTTTTTACAACAAATCACCAATCAATCGGTCGATAACCACTGGCAAGCACTGGCAAGAGCGTCTTACCGTGAAGAGTTAGATTGGCAACAACGCGCGCTGACCATTGTGTTGCTGAATTTTGCGCCGAAGACCAAGAATGCAGATAAAATTCTCACTTCCTGGAAAGAAGACAATCATATTAAACTAGGCAGATGGCACACAATGATGGCCGAGTTTAAAACATCTGGCACGCACGAATTTGCCAAGTTTTCTGTCGCATTGAGGGAGTTAATGCTGTTAAGTATCAGTACAAACCATTAATATACGCGTTTTGATGCTATTGGCGCTGCAAGAGGATTGCAGCGCACTTGTTTGTTTTTTGAGAAAATTGTGTATTCATTTATTCAAAAGGTGCTTCTAAAGTGCGACCCGGAATGGAGCCATGACGCCACCATAAAATTTCTTTCAGTCAGTCAAAACACACTTCTACAGGGACTGTATCACCACCCCATGCCATCGCGTCCAACACAATGTTTAGGACTTACCTTCCCAAATCCAATTGGCCTTGCAGCCGGACTTGATAAAAACGGTGAATGCATTGATGCGTTTGCCGCCATGGGATTTGGCTTTATAGAAATTGGCACAGTTACACCTAGGCCTCAACCGGGCAACCCGAAACCGAGAATGTTTCGGCTACCAGAACACGCGGCTTTGATCAATCGCATGGGATTTAATGGTGCTGGCGTCGATGCACTTGTAGAAAATGTAAAAGCAAGCAACTACGACGGCATATTAGGTATTAATATTGGTAAAAACAAAGACACGCCAGAACCGAATGCGCTAGATGATTACATCGCTTGCATGCAAAAAGTGTATGATTTAGCAAGCTATATCACAATCAATATCTCTTCACCCAACACGCCGGGTTTGCGCAACCTCCAATACGGCGATGCGCTATTGTCATTGCTTAAAGGTCTCAAAGCGCAGCAGGAAAAGCTGTCAGAAACACATGGAAAACACGTCCCCTTGCTTGTCAAAATCGCTCCCGATATCACGAATGACAACGTACAAGAAATTGCCGATGCCTTGCGAAAAACGAAAATGGACGGCGTGATTGCAACCAATACAACACTGTCACGTGAGGCCGTAGAAGGGCATGTACATGCAAGTGAAGCTGGCGGTTTATCAGGTGCTGTGCTAAATGAATTAAGCCTGAACATCAACCAACAACTCAACACTGCATTAAAGGGCGAACTGCCTATCATTGGGGTAGGTGGCATCAGTTCACAAGAAGATGCGAAAGCACGGTTTGAAGCAGGTGCAACGCTATTACAGGTATACACTGGATTTATTTATAAGGGCCCAAAGCTCATCGCTGAATTAGCAAATGCCTGACATCATAATTACGACAATTGCCAATGCAGAGGACATGCTCGCGGATGAAGTCATGTCTTTGTGTCAATGCGATCACAATACAAAAATACACAAGCAGCCTGGTCAAGTATCACTGAATACCAGTCTTGAGAATGCCTATACGCTTTGTTTAAAAAGCCGTCTCGCCAATCGCGTATTATTGGTACTAACAAAAGGCAAAGCGGAAAACGCAGACGATTTGTATGCTTTGGCTTATAGCGTAGATTGGCCAATGGTTTTTCTCAGTACATGCACTTTCAGTATTCAGGCAAAAGGAACAAATCGCCAATTAAAAAATACCCAATTTATTGCACAAAAAGTAAAAGACGCGATTTCAGATACATTCACTGAAAATGGCGAAAAACGGCCGTTTGTTGATAAAAGCGATCCTCAGATTGTTTTTCAAGTGAGATTGCGGCGAGATCATGCGCACATTTGTCTCGATATGAGCTTAAAGAGCTTACATCTTCGCAGCTATCGCACTGAACAAGGGGAGGCGCCTTTAAAAGAGAATGTTGCCGCATTGCTGGTAACTCGCTCGGGTTGGTTAACCGCTAAAGATAAAACCCTTTACGACCCCATGTGCGGTTCAGGTACCTTACTGATTGAAGCCGCGCAGGCAGCCAAGAACATACCGCCGAATTTACATCGGGGAAAATGGGGCTTTGATCACTATCTTGGC
>JBCDMA010000177.1:0-8316 GCA_038744645.1 Pseudomonadota bacterium
AATCTCCACTACGCTTTGCGGAAATTTCTTGTTTGAGCGAGTTGTATTCATAAAACGCGGCACCACAACCCGATGGGTTAATATGAATCGCAGGCGTTCTGAACGTTACGCCCAAGTGCTAGTGACATTCGATTCTCGTGCTATTATTTATGAACGCATCTATCCAATACAACCTTGAAGCATTGGTAAGAGAGTGTTGTAACGGATATATGGAAACTAATCAACGAACAACACAAGGAGCTCACCATGAAAATCAATTTAACCAGTGTACCTGTGGAAGATCAGGCAAAGGCGCTCAATTTCTACACCGAAAAACTCGGATTTAGTAAGAAGGAAGACGTTGCCATGGGTGAGTATCGATGGCTGACAATTACGGCGCCACAGGGTACACAGGATGTTGAAGTATTATTAGAGCCGTTAGGTTTTGCGCCAGCAAAGACCTTCCAAAAGGAGTTGTACGAAGCAGGTATCCCTTTTACCTCATTTGGCACAGATAACATGGATATAGAGGTACAAAGGCTCAAGGAAAATGGCGTTGTTTTTAAAAGTGAGCCCAAAGTCATGGGCGACGTCAAAGCCGCAATGTTTGACGATACTTGCGGCAATATTATTTGTTTAACGCAAAAACTTTGAGCGCTGTTTGCACCTTGGTATCTGCATACCGCGTTGCTAACGAACACAAATACAACCAGAACAGCAGCTAGTCGTCAGGCCAATGCCAAGCAGGTGTAGACAGTAAATCTTGTCCCACGATGGATGTTTGACCAAAGTGCTTTTTCAACTGTAACGCGTTGCAGCTCTCGCTAGCCACTAGCGCATTTATCAATAGTGGTGCATGAGAGACTACCCATACTTGGGATGACTCTGACGCCTTAATTATCAGCTTCGCAAGTGCTGGCAACAGTTCTGGATGTAAGCTGGTTTCGGGTTCGTTTATGACCATGAGTGGCGGAGGGCGCGGTGTCAATAAAGCAGCTACCCATAGCAAAAAGCGCAGTGTGCCATCGGACAACTCCTTACTTGTTAGGGGTCTTAACAAACCTTTTTGGCTGAAAGATAGACTGAAATAACCACTATCTTTCACATTTATTGTTAGTTCTGCGCCGGGAAAAGCGTCATCAATAGCCTCTTCAAGTGCAGCGTCATCTCCTATCTCAATGATTGTCTGTAATGCGGCAGCCAGGTCTGCGCCATCATGACTCAGTACCAATGTACGCGTGCCTAACTGGGGATTTCTTGCAGGTGCATCCGCATCTGTTCTGAAATGATCATAAAAGCGCCACTGCTTTATGAATTCTCTCAATGAAAGGACTTCTGGCACGGTTGTCGGGTCGGCAACTTGCGTGAAGATACTTTCAAACATCGGTGTATGTTGATGGATTACATGCCACTTTCGGCCATTTCTTACTTTAACTAATGCGTCGACACGCTCTACAAGCCCAGATGCCTTGCGATAAACTGGCCCTTGCCAAATCGCTTCCCTCTTGATTTCGGGGTCTAAATCAAAGGCACTTGGGTAAGGCACAGGCGGCGTTATTCCTAACGATACAGCGTAGCTAAACTCATCGGTCGCAAATCCAAGTTTAAGTCGCTTGTTTTTATTGTGATGATTCCCCTGTACTTCAGTTTCGCCGCGACGCATTGATTCAGTTATTTCTTTAGGACCCGCCCAATACGTTGACTCAAGACCACCTTCATTAGCTAAAGCATTAATGACGCCGCCATGCGCGGTCTCTGCCAGCAATCGAAGTGCTTTGTAGATATTTGATTTGCCACTGCCATTGGGACCTGTTACCAGATTAAGTCTACCCATTGGCATTACTAGATCCTGCAATGAACGGTAGTTTGCTATGGAAAGGGTAGTGATCACGACAAGCCTTTATACAATGATGAACTGTGTCTGTCGTTGGTTCACAATGCTTCTATCCCCATAAAAGAGGAGAGGGTGGTTGCATTTGCGCACCTTGATACGCTATTGGATGCTCATTGTCCTCTTTGAGTAGCAATGGGCCGTCCAAATCCACATAGTCAGCAAATTGCGCTGCAATAAAGGCAGGTGCCATAGAAAGCGATGCACCTAACATACAACCGACCATAATTTTCAAGTCACGCCGTTTAGCATACTCAATCATCTCTAACGCGTGGGTCAATCCTCCCGTTTTATCCAGCTTTATGTTTATCATTGTGTAGGCGTCGGATAACTTGGAGATTGACGTCATATCCGTTATAGATTCATCAGCGCAGATATGAACGCCTTCAATTGGGGACAAAAATGCATCCTGTCCAGCGGGCGCGGGTTGTTCGAGAACAACAACGCCAAGCGAACGCAACAATGGCGCAATCACTTGAAACGATGATTCATCCCATGCTTCATTGGCATCTAGTATGATTTGCGCATCAGGTCTAGCGTCTCTTACAGCAGATAGCCTTGCCGAGTCATCTTCACCGATGGCTTTGAGTTTTAGCAGTGGATATTGGCGAACGCGCAATGCGTGCTCATGCATTTTTTCCGGTGTGTCGGCTGAGATTGTGTACGCGGTTGTTCTTGGTGTTATTGTAATATCTGGCAATAGGTCGCCAATGCTGATGCCGGCGCGTTTGCATTCAAGGTCCCAAAGCGCTGCATCGAGTGCATTTCGAGCAGCAGTTGGACGCATGGTCTGCAACAAATCTTGACGAGTTGGTATTTCACTGATTGCGTTTAGGGCGCGTCTAATGTCATCAATGCTGCCTTCTATTGTCTCATTGAATCTTGAATACGGAACGGCTTCACCAACACCGACAGCGCCGCCGCTTTCGATTGTGACGCGGATGGCATTGACCTGCGTTTTAGCACCGCGTGAAATACGAAACTCGCCATCAATGGCGTACGAAACGGGTTCGGCTTTCCATCCGAATGTCAAAGTATGTTTTCCAAGATCCGGTCAACACCATCTACAACAGGATCAATGGCTGGCAATCCGTATTTTGTCTCTAGACCCGCTAGATAAGCACGTGCATTGTCCTTTTCCATATTTGATGTGTTTACACTTATTGCAACTGTTTTAACCTGAGGGTTGGTCAGTTTTGCCAAGTTTTCATTAAGTTCAATGCATGCACCAATGTCAGGAAGAGGGTAATGAGACAATCCGCGCATGTGGGTCCGCGTTGGTTCATGGCACAAGACCAATGCATCGGCCTGCGCCCCGTGCAATAAACCAAGAGAGACACCTGCAAATGATGGGTGAAACAGCGAGCCTTGACCTTCAATGATATCCCAATGATCTTCGTTATTGGTTGGGCACAACATCTCTACCGAGCCTGAAATAAAATCAGCGCCGACAGCATCGACAGGCATTCCTGAGCCAGCGATAAATATTCCTGTCTGACCGGTCGCTCTGTAGGTAGCATTGATATTAGCCTTTACCAATGCGGAGTGGATAGCCAGTGTAGTATACATTTTACCCGTTGAGCAGTCTGTGCCTACTGCCAACAGTCGCTTGCCCGATCTTCGTTTTCCTGTGGCTACGTCCAGCGAAGCAGGTGGCTGTCTCACATTGATCAATTTGCAACCATGCGCTTGGCTTGACTGCAGTATTTCAGGGTTATCATCGAGACGTTGATGTAAACCAGACGCAATATCCATCCCTGATTCCATCGCCTGTATCAATGTGGGGAACCATGTTGTAGAAATCGAACCTCCTCGGTTTGCAACGCCAATGACCAGTGTCTTCGCACCAGCATCAGCAGCTTCTCCTATCGTTGTGTCAGTGATACCAAGGTCAGCATTGCAGCCATCTAACCTTATTTGTCCTACTGAATATTGCGGTCGCCAAAAGTGCACGCCAATGGACGTTTTTGCTGCGAGCATGTCGGGTGCATCGCCAAGAAAGTGTAAATACGGTGGCTGAATATTATGCATTTGCGTTAGGTTTTTTCACGCTGTTGGTAAGCAATATAAGCATCAACGCACGACAAAATCAAACGCCATTATTGGGTTTTAGAGTCTAAGTATCTTTGGATAGCATCCCAGTACTTTCATTGTTTTTACATACTTTTTGAGGTGTTTCGCTATCTTATTAAAGTTTGGCGCGCGAACATTGATGTCTACATCAACATAAAAAATCTCTTCATCATCGTCAAATTGCGAAGGGCGCGATTCAATTTTGCTAAGACCAACATTTAATTCTTTGAAGATTATTAGGCAGTCAAGAAGTGCACCTGCTTGTTCTCCGGTTGTAAATATCAGGGTGGTTTTGGCAGGTATTTGATGAGGAACAGGGCGCTGCTTTTTGGACAAGACAAAAAAGCGAGTGAAGTTTTCAGTGTTGTTTGCGACGTGCGTTTTCAATACGCTCAACCCATATAGGTTTGCAATTGAAGCATTGCCAATGGCAAAAACTGTTGGGTCATTTAACGTCGCGACGCGTTTAATACCTTCAGCAGTGCTTGAGACAGGCACAATTTGACAGTTATCCAATGACTGCAAGAATTCGCTGCATTGCGTCAATGCTTGTGGATGAGAAAGGACCTCTTTGATTTCATCCGTACTCGCACTATTCAATCCAATTAATGAATGCTGCACTGAGACAGCAAGTTCAGCAACAATGGAAACAGAACTTTTATGTAAACAATCAAAAGCTTCATTGATACTGCCAGAGGTTGTATTTTCAATGGGTAATATACCGTAGATACATTGCCCCTCTTCGACTGCGTTTATAATGTCAGCAAATGAGCGATGACCTATGAGGTTGATGGTATCTGTGCGTGCCGAGAAATACTTTTGAGCGGCATTATAGCTATAAGATCCCTCCGTGCCCAAATAAGCAACGTGATCAATCTCATCCGTCATCTCAACGTGCGAAAATGAAAACAAAAAGTCTTCACGCAATAAATTAAAGATACCGTCGAGCATAGAAAAATCGAGGTCTGCTAATTCGCCGTCTTCGATGCGACATAGAGGGTTGTTCACTTCACTAAACAAATCAGTGTATTTTGCTTCGTCTTTGTCCTGACGCATGGACGAGAAGGCTTCGTCATAGATTTGCATCCTCGCCTTCAATACTTCAATGAGTGAACGCGTATTTTCTGTTAGCTTGTTTGCATTAGCCTTTTGTTGTTTTTCTTTTTCCGACATTTAAGAACAGTAAGCATCGCCGTTTAATTGAGGGTTGTGAATGTACTACAGGTGAAATCAATTACAAAGCGCAAATGTATTAGAGACAAGGTTACATCATTGTCATCATCTTGCTTTATTGTTGCTCAACCACTATATGTTATCGCAATTGAAGTAGCATTTTATATGACAGCATGATAACAATAACCTCGATTTCATGTGTGTTATGAGGAGATTCCAATCCGCGTTCTAGTGATTGAAGACGATGAATCAACGGGCAACTACATCAAAAAAGGATTGCAAGAATCTGGTCATACTGTAGATGTTGCAACGGATGGTAAGGACGGGATTTTTTTTGCCACTACAGAAAACTACGATGCAATCATTTTGGATCGCATGCTGCCGTACATAGACGGCATGACTATCCTACAAACCCTTCGATTGAAAGGTGACAAGACACCTGTTTTGATCCTTAGCGCTTTAGGCTCTGTTCAGGATAAAGTACAAGGGCTTAAAGCAGGTTGCGACGACTATTTAGTAAAGCCTTTTTCTTTTGAAGAGTTGATTGCACGAGTGGAAGCCCTTGTCAGACGTGCAAACGACAATGCATCTGAAGTGACTGTGCTTAGGGTGAAAGACCTAGAAGTCGATCTACTTGGAAGGAAAGTCAGCCGAGGCGGCAAAACCATCGACCTCAAACCTAGAGAATATAAAATTTTGGAATACTTGCTGGAACACAAAGGGCAAGTTGTTACCCGAACGATGATGCTAGAGAATATTTGGGATTACCACTTCGATCCTACCACTAATGTAGTGGACGTGCACGTTGGCAGACTTCGAAAAAAGATGGACGAGGGATTTGATACGTCACTGATAGAGACGGTCAAAGGCGCGGGCTATATCATTCGAGAAGCTTGAAGTGTCGAACTAGCGACATGCAGCTAGGTTGCCGCAGGTGGTGCAATCCTTAAAACAGCCACACGACCTCTCGATAAAAAAAGCGTGAATGTAGCGTATCGATGCATTCATCAACCGATTAAACTTTTGTTCATCTAGCATCCACCACCAGTTTACCCTCTTACAAGTATCCTTCGGCTACTACTAATCTAAAATCAAAAAACCAGTGCGCTGAGGTACGAATATGATGAACAGCATGAATATCCTGCTTGTTGAGGACGACGAGTCCATTGCTGACCAAATTACAACAAAATTTGCATCCATTGGACATGATGTCCGTGCGTTCAGTCAAGGAATACAGGCGCTTAATTCCATTAATGAAGTCGAATACGACATCATCATATTAGACTTAATGCTACCAGACGTCGATGGAATGGAGATACTAACGACATTGCGTAAAAGCAAAATTAAGGTGCCAGTTATTGTTCTCAGCGCGTTGTATTCAATAGAGAAAAAAGTCACTGCCTTGCGTTCAGGGGCAAATGACTATCTGGTCAAACCGTTCTCTTTTGACGAGTTATTTGCGCGAATTGATATTCTGGTCAACAGGAACAAGCAATCATTATCCGAACTCACCCAGCTTAAGGTAGGGGAACTAACCTTGGATTTGGTCACGCGGCAAGCAAAAAGAGAAGGTAAGACAATTACCTTGTTGCCAAAGGAATTCAAATTCTTGGAGCTTTTAATGCGACATCAAGGAAAATGTCTCACCCGAGCTATGCTCTTTGAAAAAGTATGGAATTACAATTTTGATCCGCAAACTAACGTCATCGACGTCCATATGTGCCGGTTGAGGAATAAGATTGATAAGGGGTTCAGCTA
Organism: Pseudomonadota bacterium; assembly: GCA_038744645.1. Classification (GTDB taxonomy): domain Bacteria; phylum Pseudomonadota; class Gammaproteobacteria; order Enterobacterales; family Alteromonadaceae; genus Glaciecola. The sequence goes on from JBCDMA010000177.1 coordinate 6,875, forward strand.
CGAAATGCTGTTAACCGACAAAGGCAATGGCTATATCCTAAAGGCGAGAGGTGAACATTCTCCTAAAACGCTCACCCAAAACTTGGTTTAACAATGGCTAGAATGACAATGGCCAAGAAAACCAATACCGGCATTTCATTAAGAAACCGGTAAAATCTAGGCGATTTGTTGTTGGCTCCTTTAACGAACTGTTTGTGAAGGTAATACAAATAGGCGTGGTATACATAAAACAGCATGGCGAGCGTAATTTTTGCATGTAACCATGGGCTCGCTTTTAACCATTGTGCGCCATAGCTTTTGATAATTAACACACCGAATACAAAGGTAAGCACTGCAAACGGCGTTACAAACCACCATAGTCGTCTTTGCATAACGTTAAATGTGTCTTTGACTACTTGTTCTGTTGCTTCGGCGTGATACACGAACAGCCTGGGCAGATAAAATATCCCCGCCATCCATGCCACCATGAAAAAAATGTGAAAAGCTGTGAGCCATAGGATATTCAATGCACCATCCTGTCGTTAATTTTAAAGTGTATGCTGTCTCTTAAGGAGATAGCCTTGCAGCATATTCCAAGTAATTACTCCTCGGACAAGGCAATCGTCCAGTTGCTGCACGTGATGCGTCTGCTCATTGATCTCATCAATACTGACGAACTGTTTATTCTTGTCCAATAGCTGGTCAATAATGACCACTGCGCCTTGTCGTCGCTTTTGCAACGTATCGTGAACGTCGGCCAGGGTGTGCTGTTGGGTTAAAATAAACACAGGTTGTCGGTCTAATACTGGATCATTATCATTTTGATTGACGCTAATCCTAACCCATTCGTATTTTGTGACATCATCGTCTGCAGGTGTGCGCTGATGAATAACCAATTTATCATGTTCGTTTGACAAAACGTCAACCAGCGCATCTGCTTCTTGGTCAATGGTTAACGTATATTTGTCCGTAACAAGTGATAGCACACCGGCTTGTTGAAGCCAATCTCTTACCGCGGATGTTGTATAAGGTAATCCTTGAAAGTCAAGTTGTTGGATGAATATAGAGCCATTTTTAAACAGTTGTCTTGATGTGATACACGCAGTCACGATAACAATGATAGCAGGTAGCACCACTCTTGAGTCCGCAGCCAATTCCATTGCAGCAGACAATGCCGCCATCGGTGCAAACAATACACTTGCAAGCAATCCTGCTAATCCCAACACGGCGTAGGTCATGGGCGAGCTTGTCTGAATAAGCGTGGATAAAGGTGTAACAATGACCAGTCCAAGCATGATACCAATCACCATCACTGCACCAATGATACCGCCAGGTACGCCAAGTGCGATCGCAACGCTGGCGAGTAGAAATTTTGCTGCAAATATAATGAACAAGGTTTTCAGCTCAAGATCGGTGGCAACTAAGGGAGCAATGTTCACAAAGTCAGCGCCCAATGCCTGCGG
>JBCDMA010000178.1:0-8315 GCA_038744645.1 Pseudomonadota bacterium
ACTTTTAGTAGTTTTTCTCTGTTGGTTTCAAGATTTGTGAGCAGACGCAATTGCTCCAACACTTCAGGCAACAAATGCTGCGCTTCATCAATAATTAAGACTGTGTTGATCCCATTTTTATGGTTTTCAGCCAGCTTTTTTAAGATGAGATCGGTGTAGATTTTCAGGGACTGCCCATCACCCGCGTATTGAATCTTGAGTTCACTGCATACGGTTGCCAGTAATTCTAATGCCGAAAGTGTTGGATTAATGATGACTGCAGCTTGCGTATTGTCATCCAATTCTTGCATGAGTTTTCGCGATACTGTTGTTTTACCGGTGCCCACTTCCCCCGTTAGCATAACAAAACCACCGGATTCCTGAAGGCCATAGTTGAGATGCGCCAATGCTTGTTGATGACGATTACTCATAAACAAATAATTGGGGTTTGGCGCTATCGAAAACGGGTTATCCGTTAAGCCATAAAATTTGAGATACAAAACGCGTTGTTACCTTACGTATTACTCACTAAAAGGTAACATGGTAGTGGGTACTGTCAATAATTCAAACGCATTCTGGTACACTTGTTAAAAAACATAAAAGCTAAAACCCACTATGCAAATATATTTGGTTGGCGGTGCTGTCAGGGACAAATTGCTCAATCGAAAAACAGTTGACAAAGACTATGTCGTTATTGGTGCAACAACGCAAGACATGTTGAAAAAAGGCTTTCGACAAGTCGGCAAAGATTTCCCAGTTTTTCTGCACCCATCTACCAATGACGAATATGCATTGGCAAGAACGGAACGTAAAAAAGGGGTTGGCCATAAAGGATTCGAATGTGATGCCTCTCCGAATGTTACATTAGAGCAAGATTTACAAAGGCGAGACCTAACCATTAATGCGATGGCGATGGATACTAATGGAAACATAATCGATCCCTTTGGCGGCCAACGCGACCTTAATAACAAAATCCTACGACACGTATCACCCGCATTTGCTGAAGATCCTCTGCGCGTATTTCGCGCAGCGCGATTTGCCGCGCGATTTGCACATCTAGGTTTTAGCATCGACAGGGGTACGCTTGACATCATGCGTAAAATTGCAGGTTCTGGCGAACTCAAAACACTCAGCGCGAATCGAGTGTGGCAAGAATCGGCACGTGCGCTATTGGAGCAGTCACCTACTGTCTTTTTTTCTGTTTTGTATTCTGTCGATGCACTTAAAGACTGGTTCACCGAGCTTGAGTACATATGGCAAGCACCTGAGAATGCAAAGGATAACGCGATGCCTGTATTGCAGACAGCCATTGACTATTCTGATGCCATTGAAGTGCGCTACAGCGCACTTATACTGGATCTGGTATGTGCAACTTCGCAGGTATCATCCAATGAACAACAAAGCAGCCAAGAATCAATTAGAAGTGATGACCAAGCGAGAATGCTGATAAACGAGATGAATGAAAGGCTGGGGCCACCCAATGCTTGCAGAATTCTGGCTTCACTTACAGCCGAGCACTATTTATCAGTCCACACTTTGTTTGAACAATCATCAAAAGACATATTAACTGTATTAGACAAAGTAGATGCATGGAGAAAGCCCGAGCGTTTTCAGCAATTCTTAGTCTTATGTCGCGTTGATTATTGCTGCAGAAGTACTGATTCTTCAAAGCAATACGAACAGGTGAGTATGCTTGAGCAAATCTATGAAAGGTGCGCTAAGATCGCGGCTAGCCCCTTTGTTGAAAAGGGAATGAAAGGCATCGAAATAAAAAACGCGATAAATGAACAACGCCTTGATATCATTCAATCCCTCATGAACAAAGATATGCAGTAATGTCCATACAATCAGCACTGAGTTTCACCAACCTCGAACTGGACGATAGTTTATGCAATGCTGCATTTGATATGGGTTTTAGAAAACCTACCCAGATTCAGCAGCTTGTGATACCCGTAGCTATGGAAGGTCGAGACGTATTGGCCAGCGCACCCACAGGGACGGGGAAAACAATGGCATTTCTTCTGCCGCTGTGTCAGTTTTTGCTAGATCATCCCGCTAGTCAAGATACGCAGTGCCGCAGCCTCATTCTTGTGCCGACCAGAGAACTGGCGCAACAAGTCGCAGAACAAGCCAACCGAATTACTCAGTATTGTGACTTAGGCGTTGGCATAATAACGGGCGGAATAAACTACGGCAGTGACAAAGACACCATAGATGCTCGTCCCGATATTCTTATCGCCACACCAGGCAGACTTTTTGAACATATAGAAAAAGAATATCTAGATTGTCGAGATATCGAGTGTTTGGTACTTGATGAAGCCGATAGAATGCTGGATATGGGCTTTGGCGGCATTGTGAATCAAATTGCCAATGAAGCACGTTGGCGCAAACAATCGATGCTTTTTAGCGCAACGCTTGACAGTTCAGGGGTTAACGCATTTGCAAGAGACATCTTAGATGCCCCTGTTAACGTGCAGGCGACGCCGAGTCGCAAAGAAAAGGCAAAGATTCTACAGTGGTACCATTTAGCCGATGATCTCTCACACAAAAACGCGCTACTACGACATCACTTATCCGATACCATTTCTTCCTGCATTGTATTCGTTAAGACACGGGAACGTTTGGCAGAGTTGGTTGCCACGCTTTCACCGGATTTCTCACTTTGTTATTTACAAGGAGAAATGCCGCAAGATAGAAGACAAAAAGCGATCGCCTCATTTCGAGAGGGGAAGACAAAAATACTCTTAGCCACTGATGTAGCTGCGCGCGGGATTGACGTACCAAACGTGAGTCATGTGATCAATTACGACCTTCCTCGCACAGCCGATGTCTATTTGCATCGGGTCGGTAGAACCGGACGTGCTGGCGCAAAAGGGTGTGCAATTTCATTGGTCGAAGCACATGATTTTGTCATGGTGGGGAAAATTGAACGGTTCATGAACGAGCCGCTGAAACCGCGCATTGTGGAATCATTAAGGCCGAAGCACAAAGCACCAAAACCGGTGAAAAAGAGTAAGAAAACCAAGGGCAAAAAGAATAACGGCAGTTTGAAAAGAACCAAACTCTCCAAGGGCTTAAAAAAATGAGTGCAACTTATGTCTTGGCTAGCGGGAATAAAGGAAAACTCGCTGAGTTCAATGCGCTATTTAACGATCTCTCCATAAAAGTCATACCACAAGCAGAGTACGACATTGATGATGCCGAAGAGACCGGCAGTACTTTTGTTGAAAACGCGATTATTAAAGCGCGTCACGCTTCTTCGAAGTGTTACCTACCCGCCCTTGCGGATGATAGCGGATTAGTTGTACCGGCACTTGATGGCAAACCGGGCATTTACTCGGCCCGCTTTGCGGGTACGCACGGTGACAATGCAGCCAACAACAAGAAATTACTGAAAGAAATGGTTGGAAAGCAAAATCGCAATGCATTTTTTATCTGCGTTTTAGTATTGATGAGAAGTGCTGATGACCCAAGCCCTTTGATCTGCCAAGCAAAATGGCACGGCGAAATTGCAACAGGACTGTCGGGAACTCAAGGATTTGGCTACGATCCGCTATTCTATCTTCCCAGCGAAAATTGCACCGCTGCAGAATTGGACAAGAGCGTAAAAAACGCCATAAGTCACCGCGCTAAAGCCCTTAAACAATTATTGTCGCAGTTACCTGATTGGAAATGATTACTCCTCAGCCAATTGCACTGTACATTCACATACCTTGGTGCGTGAAAAAGTGCCCCTATTGCGATTTTAATTCGCACCAACAAAAAGACGAACTCCCTGAATCCGAATACATCAGTCATCTCATAGCAGATTTACAAAAAGACTTGGCTGCAATCGACTATGAAAAGAATCCAAGACCGATAAGCAGTATCTTTATTGGTGGGGGCACACCGAGTTTATTCTCCCCAGAAAGCATTGCGTCACTGCTCTCATCTATCAAATCTAAGACCTTGATTGCCGATGGTGTTGAAATCACGATGGAAGCCAATCCGGGTACATTTGAAAAGGAACGGTTTCAAGGATTTGCGGATGCTGATGTAAACCGTCTCTCATTAGGCGTGCAAAGCTATGATCCGGCACACTTGATCAATCTAGGACGGATCCACGATGGGCAGCAGGCAAAAAACGCCGTTTCACATGCATCAAGGTTGGATGTACGCTCATTTAATACCGATATCATGCATGGTTTACAGGGGCAAAGCATCCATCAAGCGCTCAACGATCTTAAAACGAGTATTGATTTAAATGCGCCGCACATCTCTTGGTATCAGTTGACCATTGAACCCAATACGCAGTTTTACTCAAAACCGCCGGAGTTACCTAATGAAGACGTGCTTTGGGAGATTCAAGAACAAGGACAATCTTTGCTTGCTGAAGCTGGGTATCAGCAATATGAAATATCCGCCTACTGTAAAGGGTCGCACGAGTCATTGCATAACCTCAACTATTGGCGTTTTGGGGATTACTTAGGGATCGGTTGTGGCGCACACGGTAAACTCACCGACAGCCAAACCTTAACCATCCGTCGAACCACTAAAATAAAGCACCCCAAAGGTTACATGGATTTGAGGCGTGAATACATGGATACCGTAATGCCGGTGACGGCTGATGAATTACCATTTGAGTTTTTCATGAACAAATTCAGGTTGATGGAGCCTTGTTTAAAGACAGATTACGAAACAGTTACCGGAGGCCAGCACCTGCCAAAGCATAGTTATTCTGCGCTTGCTCAATTAGCCGAAAAACAGCTCATTGTGGAGGATGACATCTCTTGGCGCGTAACGTCGAAAGGTCATCGATATTTAAATGATGTACTCGCCGCGCTAATGTAATTATACATTAGGAACTTGGCACGATATCGCTTGGCAAATGCAATCGCACCATACGCACATGAAGGGTTAAGGCTTGGTCCTTAATTGAGCTTGTACCGTTGGTAAATGCGATAGACCAGGCCCTTGTGGCATCATTACGCACGGGTGTGGACGTCCAATATTCGTCTGGCGGCGTTTCCGGAAACACCGACTTGTTAATAGATGGTCTAACGCAGTTTCTCTCCACAATAACACTTAACTCTTTAACATTGGGCAGTCGCCAAAGGCTATTTTCATTTTGTATCTGCACTCTATTAAGCGCAAGCGCATCCTGCCAAGAAAATAGCGTCGCGTCGCCCGTACAAGTATTGCCGTCGAATGTTTGCCCCACGCTGCACCGCATGAACACAAGATTTGACGCCCGATGCCAAACTTCTTGTTCATTAAGGATAGTAAACTCGTCACTATTGGACGTTTCCGGAATATCTGGAAAACAAAAGGCTTGTGCATGCACTGTTTTTGATGCTAGGAATGCCACAGCAATGGTTACAAATGCGCATAAGCTAATAACGTATGATTTCAACAGTGTAACCTTCAAATTAACTCGTTTAGTTACCATATCACCCCTCACATTCTATCCATTTGTTACTCATTAAATATTATCACTCACTGGATTCAATGCGCCCTGCCCTAACGAGCCGCAATCTCGCTTGATTACTCTTCGCGAGAACGTTGTCGACAGCAGAATTAAAATCGAATGCCCAGGCATTCCTTGCTTCTTCACTGCTCAGACCATCAGCACTTGACTGCCGCGTCCAATACCACAATGCACCATTTTCTTCATCACCCCAGTTGGGCATAAAATCGGTATCCACCAGCGGAATCTCTTGTTTCCCATAATGCAGAATCGATTGCAGTTCTGTATGTGTCGGGATCCGCCAATCGAAGAATCCACAAAGTCCTTGCTGATTGACTGCATTCAAAAAAAACTGCGTATTACAGGTCTGACTGGATATGTTGCAGGACGTGGAATTAAGATTCAGTTCACCTGGAACGTTACCGTTAAAATCGGCCTGATACCATGTGAATAGTTGATTTGCGTAGTGCAATGATGTGACTTCAAGCGTTTTTACTTCCCACACCAAGCCCGTTAGATTATCTCGCACACAGGCCCAATCATCTGTGTCCACATCGACAGGATCACCGTTGTTATTCAAACGTGTAAAATCAAAAGCGTTTATACCGCGCCCCATCTTGGTCACTACACCGCTGGCAAACGCTCTGTCTCTGCCAAAATCGCTGTCTGCTCCCGGAGATATCCCAGACCCAGTATCGTCAATTGCCCCGGTGTCATTAATACCGTTTAAAGGAAAAGGATGCACAGTCAGTTTTTTCTCTGCTGATATAGCGTTGCCAAAACTATCCGAAATTTGTGCCTCGAACACGAGCTCCGTTGACTGTTCAACGAACGGCAATGTGACGTAGGTGACAGCTTGTTGGTTAGACTCAAGCTGTAATTGGGGAAAATTGCCGGACTGTTCCTGCCAAAAATAGCTAAATGGTGCTGCATCTGGCGCGTCACTTGATGCTGTCATATCAAGTAATACGCGTTCGCCTGAAAAACCATCCTCGAACGCATTGAACATAAGTTGAGGCAAAGTGCCTGACTGACCAAGCAGCACTATCTGAGCCTCAGTGGTTGTACTCGCGCCTTCTTGATCAGTGACCTCTAACTCAAACACAACCGTTTCTTGCTGTTCCGTGATCGGTGTCGTAAATTCAAGGCTGCTAGACTCAACATTGCCGATTGCGGTTAACAGTGTACCGGCAACTTGCTGCCATCGATATGACACTATTGGCACTTGCTCAGCGGACACATCAGGGTCGTCACTTGCGCTACCATCCAGCACAACTTGTGCCTGCACAGGAAAACTCCCATTGGGATAATCTGTTAAGGAATTTATAGATATTACGGCAATGGGTGGCAGATTCACTGGGTTTACGATAAGGGTAAAAGTGTCTTCTGACGACACTTGCCGCTCGTCCGTGACAACCAGCGTAACTACAAATTCGGTGGGTGTTGTAACTATCGGTGTCGTTAGCGTCGCGTTGGCAATGCTAGTATCCGCATGAGTAATCGTTATTGCTTCATCAGCCTGCCATGCGTATACCAACTCACCTTGGCCGCCAAGCGCAGCTCCTTCAATGTCAATTTGCACTTGCTCATCTGCACTGACATCAACATTGGCGCTAACTTGTATCTGCGGAACGCGATCCGGGAGCAAATCCTCAGAGCCACCACCACAGCCACCGAGTACAATGATCCAAAACGCTAAGATACATATGCTGTTCCCGCGTATGGAAGAGCACCATTTTGCCCATTGGATACGGAACGGAGGCACAGAAGAGACATCAAAGATGCGTTGTTTGTAACATAGCTTTGCTTTTTTCATATTCAGGGCAAAGCAAATTAAATACCAACGCGTTGGTGAGTGTCAGCTAATGTAGATTTTCAATAAATGATCGTCGAGTTAGGACTGCGTGGATTCGAACTCTTTGACTTGCAATTCCAGTAGTTGTTTCTTTGCAGATGCGGCATCGGTCATGTCATAGATCATCATACAAATATCGTCGACAGTGCCCCTGACCGAAACAAGCGGTGAGAACACGACATTCTGATACATATAAGGCGCTGAGCTGGTAATTGGCCGGTAGTTTCGAAACTTCAGCAAATAAGGTCTTTGTTCCCACGTAATGAAAGCGCGTGTCCGCAATTCAAACACGGGTTTCACTTTTTGTTTCATCCACGCTTCGTTTATATCCGGGAAACGCTCTGGAAGGGGTTGATCCTTTATATCCGTGGGCAATATACCGGAGTGCGCTTCCATAAACCCATTCCACACTTTCACGCGCAACTCTCTATCCAAGACAACAATGCCAACATCCACCGTTTGGATCATGTCCATCATCCAGTGAAATTCCAGGAGTTCGTCTAACGCGTCATTTTTAATTGTAGAGCTTGTCACGTTCAATCCTCCAATAAATGAGAAAGTTTTGCGTTCATCAGATCCATTGATTCCTCAGTAAATAAAAGCACCATGTCACATTTGACATTGAAACCTTCAATACCGTAACTGATTTCTATAGCGAGGGTCTTTTTCCAGGCATTGCGTTGCGACAATATCAATTCTTGGATATTTTGGTGCTGCCCCAATACGACGGGGTGCCCTTGGCGAAAATGCATATCAAGTTGTTTAGCAAGGCCACTCAAGCATGTACCAATCAATAAACTGGCAGCGTCCATCAGCAATTCTAGTTGAATTTGGTCATCAACATCTTCATCCATGCCTATGATTCTGGCAATGTCAGAAAAGCTTGAATCACTCAAGATACAAAGCCCTTCTCCACTTATTCCATCCCCCAAAAAGCCTTGGCAAACGCCAGAGGTAGATTCTGTTGCGTCAATATCGGAGAGCATCATATGCAGTTCAGACACTTCTATGAGGTTCACGTTTGGGATCGGCAAC
>JBCDMA010000179.1:0-8297 GCA_038744645.1 Pseudomonadota bacterium
CGCCAAAAGGCGAGAAAAACGCGCCTTTGCAGGCCCTTATCATCGATTCATGGTTTGACAATTATCAGGGTGTCGTATCTTTGGTACGCATTGTAAATGGCGAACTGCAAAGCGGTGACAAAATAAAGATCATGTCAACCGCACGGGTGTTTCAGGCGGACAAAATAGGTGTCTTTACACCGCATCAGACAGAAAGAGATGTGTTAAAAACAGGGGAAGTCGGCTTTATCATTGCTGGGATTAAAGAAATCCATGGCGCACCGGTAGGTGATACAGTGACGCTTTCTAAAGATTCAGCTGAAGAGGTATTACCGGGGTTTCAAAAGATCAAACCGCAAGTATACGCCGGCTTGTTTCCTGTGAGCTCAGATGACTATGAGGATTTTCGAGACGCATTGGCTAAACTCAGTCTCAATGATGCATCACTGTTCTATGAACCGGAGTCTTCAGCAGCCTTAGGGTTTGGGTTTCGCATCGGATTTTTGGGTATGCTCCATATGGAAATTATTCAAGAGCGATTGGAACGCGAATATGACCTTGATCTTATAACAACAGCACCTACAGTGGTGTACGAAGTCAAGACGACAAAGGGTGATGTTGAGAAAGTCGATAACCCGTCCAAATTGCCTCCGGTAAACGACATTGATGAGATAAGAGAACCTATTGTAAGTGCGAGTATTTTAGTACCAGAAGAATATCTAGGAAATGTGATTACCCTTTGCGTTGAAAAACGCGGCGTGCAAAAGCAGATGGTTTATCACGGCAAACAGGTCGCTGTCACCTATGATTTGCCAATGGCAGAAGTCGTTTTAGATTTTTTTGATAGGTTGAAAAGCACCAGTCGTGGCTTTGCGTCTTTGGACTATAATTTCAGTCACTTTAACGTTGCCGATATGGTAAGACTGGATATATTGATAAACGGTGAAAGAGTTGATGCGCTTGCAGTGATTACGCATAGAACTAATGCGCAATATCGCGGGCGGGATTTGGTTGAAAAGCTGCGTGAACTTATCCCTCGTCAAATGTTTGATATCGCTATTCAAGCAGCGATTGGTAATCACATTATTGCGCGAAGCACGGTCAAACAACTGCGCAAAAACGTTATTGCAAAGTGTTACGGCGGTGATGTAAGTCGTAAAAAGAAATTACTTCAGAAACAAAAGGAAGGAAAGAAACGCATGAAGCAGGTGGGTAATGTGGAATTACCACAGGATGCTTTCTTAGCGATACTCAAGGTTGATAATTAATGGCAAATTATTTTTCGATTTTTCTGGTCGTCATCAGTCTCATTACGGGCTTAGTATGGCTGGTTTATGCACAATTTATGGCGCAAAGGACATCAGCTACCGTTGATGCAAACAATGTAGAACAACAAAGCATCGACACGGTACAAGACCAGATGCCGCCTTTCGTAGATTTCTGCAAGCAGATGTTTCCCATTTTTTTTGGCGTGATGATTTTTCGCTCCTTTATCTATGAACCCTTTCAGATCCCATCCGGTTCGATGATGCCAAATCTGCTGGTTGGCGATTTTATCTTGGTGGAAAAATTCTCATACGGTTTGCGAGATCCTGTGTGGCGAAGCAAGCTGATGGAAACTGGTGAAGTAGAGCGCGGTGACGTCATTGTGTTTAAATTCCCAGAAAACCCTTCACAAGACTTTATAAAGCGTGTGATAGGGTTGCCTGGTGACGTTGTTGAGTACCGCAATAAACAAATTTTCATCACACCACATTGCCAAGATGGAGAAAACTGTCAAGGTCGACAACCCGTGAGCCTGAAGTCATTAGGGGCTGGTGAATATCAAATGTATGGTAGACCACTGAGCCTATTCAATGAAGATTTGTTGGGCGTTGAACATGAAATACTCAAAGACCCATCGCGACCACACCGCTCAACTCAGCGAAGGGTCGTGCCAGAGAATAGTTATTTTGTGATGGGGGATAATCGAGACCACAGTGACGACGGCAGACGATGGGGCTTTGTACCTGAGGAGAATCTCGTCGGACAAGCTGTGTTTATTTGGATAAGCTTCGAGTTTGGAAGAAATCCAGATGACATATTACCTACATGGCTACCCACTGGGATACGTTTCAGTCGCGTCGGCAAACTCAACTGACACAATGAAAGATCTGCACGCGCTAAACCGACTGCAACAAGTCATAGGCTATACCTTTAAAAATAGTCAATTGTTGCACTTAGCGCTGACGCATCGCAGTTATAATAAGCAACACAACGAAAGACTCGAATTTTTGGGTGATGCTGTCCTTGGCATGATCATCGCTCAAAGGTTATTTGAGCAATTTCCAGAACAATCAGAAGGCAACCTCACGCGATTAAGAGCGTCATTGGTGAATGGTGTGACACTTGCAGAACTGGCGCGGGAGATAGAGCTGGGCGCGCAGATTAAGCTGGGATCAGGCGAGCTAAAAAGTGGTGGACGAAAACGAGATTCCATATTGGCGGACGCGTTTGAGGCACTGATTGGCGCCGCTTACTTAGACAGCGATTTTCCCACTGTGCAAAACCTGATATTGAAATTGTTCAGTCAGCGCATCAAACAAATAGACCCATCAATTCAAACAAAAGACAGCAAAACGCAGCTTCAGGAGTTTTTGCAGTCAAAAAAATTGCCGCTACCTGAGTACACGATTGAAGAAATCACAGGAAAAGATCACGCTCAAGTCTTCACCGTAAGTTGCACTGTGAAATCACTTGAGCAGTGTTGTAATGCAAAAGGGTCAAGTCGACGTGTTGCTGAGCAACGGGCGGCAAGGCTTGTACTAGAGAAAATCAATTCATGAGCAATACAAAATGCGGCATGGTGGCTATTCTTGGTCGCCCCAATGTCGGTAAATCAACCATTTTGAATAAAATCCTTGGCCAAAAAGTATCAATCACGTCGCGTAAGCCACAAACGACACGCCATCGCATTATCGGCATAGATACACAGGACAATGCACAAGCCATTTATGTAGATACACCGGGCGTTCACAAAGAGGAAAAACGCGCCATAAATAAGCTCATGAATAGGGCGGCTAGCAGTTCTTTAGGCGACGTATTTCTTGCGCTTTTTGTCGTTGAAGGCAATCGATGGCAACCGGACGATGAACTAGTACTGTCAAAAATAAAATCTTCAGATCTTCCTTGTTGGCTAATCGTAAACAAAATCGATAAACTTGAATCCAGCGAATTATTAGATACCTTATCAGCGCTGGGTAAGAAGCACGACTTTGACCAAGTGTTGCCTGTCAGTGCAAAACAAGGCAAACAGATTGAAAAGCTGAGACAGCTTATTCTCAATAAGCTGCCCAAATCAGAGTTTTATTTTCCTGAAGAATATGTCACTGATCGCAGCAGCAGATTTATGGCGTCAGAAATTATCAGGGAAAAACTGATGCGCTTTACAGGCGACGAATTACCTTATGCCGTCACTGTTGAAATTGAGCAGTTTAAACTCGATGCTGACGGCGTGTATCACATAAATGGGTTAATACTGGTTGAAAGGGATTCACAAAAGCCAATGATCATAGGTAAAAATGGTAAGCACCTTAAAACCATTGGTACTGAGGCGAGAAAAGACATGGAACGACTTTTTGATCACAAGGTGTTTCTCGAATTGTGGGTAAAAGTCAAATCAGGCTGGGCAGATGACGAGAGAGCGCTTCGTTCATTGGGGTATGACGAAGATTATCGATAATTGGCTTTCATGAAGGCAAGCGATGAACAATAAGTCGTTACAAGACTTTCGCAAAGAGTACAAGTTAGGCAGATTAGACGAAAGTCAGTTGACTCATGATCCAATAGCGCTGTTTGAAACATGGTTCGAAGACGCTGTTGCGGCCGGATTGCCAGACCCAAACGCGATGACAGTCGCCACCGTTGATGATTCAGGTCAGCCATGCCAGAGAATTGTTTTACTCAAGGGCATCAGGGATGGCTGCTTTGTCTTTTACACCAATCTGGGGTCTCGTAAAGCCAAGGAGTTAAAGCAAAACAATAAGATTTCACTGCATTTCCCTTGGTTTTTTATGGAGCGCCAGATCAGGGTGCTTGGACAGGCAACCTTGCTATCTCGCAAAGAGGTACTTTCGTATTTTGTATCAAGACCCAAAGCCTCTCAATTAGGTGCTTGGGCCAGTCAGCAGAGCCAGCCGATTTCTACCAAAGAGCTGCTTATGACCCAATTTCAACAAGTAAAAGAAAAATTTTCAAAAGGTGAAATTCCGCTCCCTGATTTTTGGGGGGGCTATCAAGTAAAACCACATCTAGTTGAGTTTTGGCAAGGCGGTGAACATCGACTTCACGACAGAATTGAATATAATTTAAACGAAACTGGAGACTGGCATTTTCGGCGGCTCATGCCGTAGAGAAACGTTCTTATATCAACGTGTGAATCTGGAAACCATGGTACACCACATCGTGATCAAGAATGAAAACTAAATCAGACTGGCTGAAGTCAGGTTCAAACCTTCAACATGATAGATAGTCACTGTCACATCGATTTAGCTGCATTTAACCACGATAGAGCTGAAGTTATCGCCTCAGCAAATAAACTGGGAATAACAAATATTCTGGTTCCGGGGTTATTTGTTAAACAATTCAAGACGCTATTAGCACTACAAGAACAACACACCTGTATAGATATCGCGTTTGGGTTTCACCCTTACTTTCTCCATCATCAAAACGGTAATAACATTGATACGAACATGCAAGCGCTGGACGACTATGTTTCTAAATATCGGGATACTGTCATTGGCATCGGTGAAGCTGGACTTGATGGCGTCATTTCACACCCATTCGATAACCAAAAAAGGTACTTGAACGCGCAACTGGAGTTGGCATCACGCTACTCGCTACCAATAATTCTTCACCAAAGAAAGAGTCACAACGAGTTAATTCGCATGCTGAAAAATACCAACTTTGCATATGGTGGCGTCATTCATGCGTTTTCTGGCAGTGCGGAAATTGCAAAAACATATGTAGATTTAGGGTTTAAATTAGGCATTGGCGGCACAATTACCTATGCAAGAGCAAACAAAACAAAAAAGGCGATAACATCTGTGGGGCTAGATCACGTGCTGCTTGAAACGGATGCGCCTGACATGCCTTTATTTGGTTTTCAAGGACAACGCAATACGCCGACAAGGCTTCCAATGATTGCAAGTAAGCTGGCTGAAATTTTGAGCGTTGAAATCGATGATGTTGTCCAAACCACAACAAATACCTATAACACCCTCTTTTGCCAACGCACTAACTAAGACATTTCTTGTTCGTCGCTTATCATATGGCGATAGCGAAACTTATAAAACAATCGTGTTATTAGTGCAGCAATAATAAAGGTTAAAATCATTGTGATGACAGTTTGAGTCAATTGATTGTCCACAAAAATTCGATGATGATGCGTCACATGTTCTCTGTCGAGTATGAGTTTTATGTAACCTAGAATTTCGCCATTGTCGTCGATGATATCTTCAACAAAAATAAGTGGTCTGTATTCGGTTTGTGACACCATGTTGACTACTGATGGCGATTCGTCTTGTTGATTAATACGAATACCTTCAGCCGTGAAAATAATCGTAGCTTGAATGAAGTCATCATCTGTGATCTTATCAATATATGTTTCAAGCACGACCTGATCTGACGACTGCATTGAAGGCGACACAAGTTTGGCGGCTTGGCGGGTTAGGCTTCGTCCTAACTGTTCTGATTCAAATTCATACCATTGCGTTGCGCTTTGTATCTGCATTTTCCACAAGTTCACGCTCAAAATGCCCACCAATATGATGAGAATAGCGCTTGAAATACGTTTAAAAATCGCGAAGTTTTGCTGGATCTGAATTTGCAATTTTCGTTTGAACCTCAAGAAAGCGTGTTAATCGTCAGAATCATTCACTATTGGGTTTACAGCGTTGTTTTATTCGGTACCATACCGCAAAAATGCAAACACCACATAGTATCATGCCTTTTACTTATAGTACGGATGCAATAAATCAGACACAACACAAATCTCACTTACACAAAGAATTATCTTTGACTAATCTGTTACCTTTTTCCATCGACCTTAACGATGCAGGCATATCACTCAATGAATATGTAGATAAAAAAGATTCAACAAGGTTGGTCCTTGTTGGTCAATCCATAAGTGTAAACACGATTATCTGCATTTGTCAGAAATTGAGAATTAAAAGTGTATCTGTAGAAGTGCATCCATTACATTTGTCTTTTGGACAATCTGTTTATGTACTAGCGCTTTCAGAATTCACTGTAGATCAACGAGTGCTAACAGAGATTTCTGACCAATTTTTTATTGATGTTTTTGTTCAGTCTTCGATTTCAATGCGTGATGCAGGCGTATTAATCATGGACATGGATAGCACCGTAATTGCCATGGAATGCATTGATGAGATTGCAGCGCTCGCAGGAGTAAAGCAACAGGTTGCAGAAGTGACTGAACGTGCAATGCGTGGTGAAATCGCGTTTACGGACTCCCTCCATCGCCGCGTCGCCTGTTTAAAAGGGGTGAACATTACCAATCTCGCATCCATTCGCTCGAGATTGCCATTTAGTCCGAATTTCATGCAAACAATGCAAATGTTAAAGAAACATGGTTGGACCCTTGTACTGGCATCAGGTGGGTTCACCTATTTTGCAGACTATATAAAAGACTTAGCACAGTTAGACTATGCATATTCAAATACGTTAGCAGAAGATAAAGGCGTGTTAGCAGGCGCTGTTGTAGGGGATGTTGTAGATGCAACTAAAAAAGCAGATATATTGCGTGAGGTCTCTTTAAAGCATGATATACCGCTTGAAAAAACCATAGCTATTGGCGATGGAGCCAATGATCTGAAAATGATGAAATCAGCCGGTTGGTCAGTCGCTTATAGAGCAAAACCGGCAGTAAAAAATGAAGCCAATGCTTCAATAAATACTGGCGGTTTTGACTCACTATTGTACATGCTGCGTTAAAAGCAAAAGCACTCAAACAATACAAATACTATGCAGACTGTTTTGCGTTGGCAGCATCAATCATGACACTGGCGAGTGTCTGATAGGTTGTCGTCCAAGCGTCCTTTGTTTCTGCCGTGAAGTCGTCACCAAGACCCTTGCCTAACGTCCATAAAAGCGCTTCACCAACGGTGCTATAGTGGGCGTCTGTCACACCGTAATCGATGTGTCTTTCACCCAGTGCTTGCACTGCTGGCACAATCGCAGTTAGGTCGTTAAGGCTGTTCACTGCAGTGCCAATCATTTTCATCAATTTAGCACCTTGCTCCTTCATATCTCCTTTAAACAATGATTCTAAGCTAGGATCAAGTTCGAATAAGCGGCCGTAAAACAATTCAGCGGCTGCTGGTGCGATAGGGGCTACTTTTGCAAAAGAATCTTGTACAAGTTTAATTTGTTCAGGTGTCATGTTGATCTCCTACGTCTATTGTGTGATTTGTTCAACCATATAATTTACGGCGTTTTTTACCTGTTCATCGGTGAGTTCAGGGTTGCCGCCACGCGCGGGCATGTCTCCCCATCCTTCTAAGGCATGTTGATAAAGGGAAGGCATCCCTCTTTCAATCCTAGGCGCCCATGCTTTTTCGTCACCAAATATGGGAGAGCCCGCAAGGCCAACAGAATGGCAAACCCTGCAATTCTCTTCCCATACCTGTTGACCAACATGAGGTATTGGTTCGGCGCATCCTGTTGTGATGACGCCGATAGTCAGGACAAGTGAGTAACGCTTTATATAGGTCCTATTGAGATTAACCATCAACTGGCACGCGGATTACAACGCCGCCCATTACTTCGCCAATTTCAAAATCATCTCGTGGTGTGTCTTTATGTCCGTTGTGGCAACCTGTGCACGCAGGTGATACTGCAACGTCAGCATAAACCGCTGTAAAGTACGTGGTGTCACCCAGTGTTTCGCTACCGTAAAAGTTTTCGCCAGGGTTATCTGCGATATATTGCAAACCTTCTTGTTCCATGGGCGTTTTTGGTGCATTTTGCTTATTGATTGGCCAAAGTGACTGTAAAGAATAAGTAAACTCATCTGTCATTTCAGCAACGCCTTCTGCACCATATCTGAACATCTGTGCGGGTAAAGGTGCCCCCATTTCATTATCTTCCCAGTGCTCGTCAGGCTTAATAAAATCGCCTTTGTTCGGTCCAAGACGCTGAACAATAAGCTTGGTGTAGTTGGTTCTATCAGCTTTCATAACAGCAAATAAAGAGTCCGTGAAAATCCTAGGCTCAATTCCTGCTGTCGTTTGCTCACCACCGCCGCAGCTAATAACACC
>JBCDMA010000180.1:0-8280 GCA_038744645.1 Pseudomonadota bacterium
CATTCGGTCATGAGTTTCTCAGCACTTTTTAAACTGGTTTTTTCGCCAGAAAGGGAAGAATAATCAACCATGACTTCTTCAGCATACAATGCTTGTAACGCTGTAAAATCACCTGCATCCGCGAGCGATCCAACCTGTTTAACCGTATTGATGACCTGCAATCTATCCGCTGCATTAGCATCATCTTTCATCGCGTTTTGTTCTTTGGACAAAGCCGCTCCATTGATCACTATCGCCATAATCGTTCCTGTTAGTATCTGTCTAAACATTACGTTAGCCTCTGATATCTTTATGGTTGGTTGAGATGGCGTCAGTCAGATTTAAAACTTACGAGAAAATCCTGATTAACGCCCATCGAATTAAAATGCAGCAGAAAAATGCTCGTCTATTAGCGTCACTGAGGTTGTGATAACGCTTGGTGTGTCGTAGAAATCAAATTGCGATATATCATCGAGCATGACCAGATTGATAGTGCCACCCGCGATGTAAGCATATTGTTTAGCACCTTGTGGGATGGCGGCAGCATCGGAGTGAATTAACAATCCTGGCTTTGTTTGCACCTCTGCTGTTTGGATCGCATCATAGTTTAACCATGGCCCCCATGAAGCGACATTGAATTTGTTGTCATACTCTTCGATTAATCCGCGCGTCGGCTCTGTGTAATAGGGTGCTTGAAACATCAGTGAGTCTACGTTGGTCGCACTCGCCGCTTCGATGTAGGTAGTGTCTCCTGCATCTATACCCATCTGTATCAGGTTTTGCACAGATGTCTCGCCGCCATACACTGCATTTAAGATTTCCTGGT
The DNA here is from genome assembly GCA_038744645.1 of Pseudomonadota bacterium. Taxonomy (GTDB): domain Bacteria; phylum Pseudomonadota; class Gammaproteobacteria; order Enterobacterales; family Alteromonadaceae; genus Glaciecola. Next base: position 806 of record JBCDMA010000180.1, read on the forward strand.
TGTGCAGCCAAGGTGCGACGAGTGCAAAACTCTTCATATCGTCATTTGTAGCTGCCACATCGCTGATATAGCCTGCTGAAGCACAAATACCCAGACCTGAAATGCGATTGCCATCGACACCGTTCAGCGTAGTGAGAAATTCCACCGCTGCGTTAATATCAGCGATTTTTTCAGCAGGACTCTCCAAGTATTTGATGTCGCCTTGAGAACCACCCCAACCTCTAAAATCAAAGGTTAATGCAGCGTATCCCTTGTCGGCCAATGCAGCTGCATAATCAGCACTCATTTGTTCTTTGACCGTTGTCCAAGCGCCCGTCACGACGACGGCGGGTACATTAGATTTAGCCTTGTGACCGTCTGGCAAGTACAAGTGTCCAACAATGGTTTTTCCTTCGCTGGTAAAGCTAACTTCTTTTATCTCTGCTGCATGGCTTGCTTGAAGCACGCTTGCAGCGAGTAATGAAAGTGCTATGCCAGTATTTACAATAGTGCGATTGTTCGTTTTCATCATCATCTCCGATTCAAGTAAAAAAATTAATGTAGTGAGTTGTCGTTGTTGATGATGAAATAGTAACGAGTGCAGCTAAGGACTTATTGCATCCGATTGCGCAGTTTTTGAAGAATCTTGCTATTTAAGAATGATCTCCCTTTACCAAGGAGATGCAAAACTGTCTAATTTTTACTAACAAATTTACTTGGATTTGTTTTGGCAGATGAGATTACTTACTGATTTAAATACTGTTTTGGCGTAGCGCCTTCGTATTGTTTAAATATACGCGTAAAGTGAGCCTGATCGGAAAATCCACAAGACAGGGCAACGTCATATAGGATCGGAGATGGCTCCAACAGCATCTGTTTTGCGCGTTCGATGCGGTATTGAATGACAAATTGGTGAGGCGTTACGCCAATGGTTTGCTTAAACAAGCGAGCGAAGTGATAGGTTGATAGATGGGTTTGCTGAGCAAGCGTTTCCAACGCGATGTTTTGACTGTAGTGTTTAGCAACATAATCCAATACGGCTTTGTAATGCTTGGACGTAAAACTGCGCGTAAATGCATAGTCATCATTTCTTTCTAGCCCGTAAGACTGGATCAGTTTCGTCAAAAACACCCGTGCAAAACTCTCAAATAATACGTCTGAACCCACGTCGCTATAAAGCGCATCTCGAAGCATGGTGGCAGATTGAGTGAGATCTTTATCGATAAACTGAAATGCATCTTTTAATTGCTCACGCGTCAGTTTTATTTGCAGGTTATGTAGCGCAAATTGTTCAAATGCAAACGGCTCTAATGTGATCACGATCACCTTCGATGGGCTATACCATTTCCATCCTGACGCTATGCCAGCAGGTGTAAGAATGATTTCATTTTCGTGATAAATAAAATCGCGATGCTCACTATCACGCCAGTTTTCAACTCTATGTGGTTTTTGCTGTAGATTAATCAATATGTGGTGTTGATCAAATACCGCTTGCTGCATTTCGCCAGGTGCCGCATCAAAGTATTCCAAACTAAGTAAATTCTGTGCTGACAACGGATCTTTTGTCGTCGCTTTCAGTTTAGGCGGCTCTGGATAAATCTCTTGATAACGATTTGGCATTGTTCAATGAATGGTCAACGTATAACTAATATTTACTTTGTGGAGTTACAAACAGTTTGGTACTGAACAAAAAAACAAAGAGCGGTCATATCCACTATGACCGCTCCTATTTACTCACTTCGGACTGGTATTAAAATGCTTTCTACGCCATCAAATCAAAGCGATCTGCATTCATTACCTTTGTCCAAGCCGCTACAAAATCATGCGTGAATTTATCTTTGTTGTCATCTTGTGCATATATCTCCGCATAGGTACGCAAAATGGCGTTTGAACCAAACACAAGATCCGCACTTGAAGCTATAAACTTGATCATACCGGTATCGCGATCGCGCAACTCAAATGATGCGTCGTCCACGGTATGCCAGCTGTATTTCATGTCAGTGATGTTTTCAAAAAAATCGGTAGACAGCGTGCCGATGTTATCAGTGAATACGCCGTTCTTCGAACTGCCATGATTCAATCCCAGTACTCGCATGCCTCCGACCAATGCTACCATCTCCGGTATAGATAAACCGAGTAATTGCGCCCGATCCAAAAGCATCTCTTCTGGTTTTGTATCAACATCGGTTTTATGCCAATTGCGAAAGCCGTCTGAAAGTGGCTCTAGATAAGCAAACGAATCAATTTCCGTCATATCCTGAGACGCATCGCCCCGCCCCGGAGTAAAAGGTACTTCCACTGATTGACTGCTTTTTTCTATCGCTTGCTCCAATCCGACACAGCCAGCTAAAACAATCATATCGGCAATCGAGGCGTCAAATTGCTCTGCAATAGGACCGAGGGTTTCCAACACTTTAGCTAAACGCTCTGGCTCATTGCCTGCCCAATCTTTTTGCGGTGCTAGCCTGATTCTGCCCCCGTTTGCACCGCCACGCTTATCCGACCCCCTATAGGTACGTGCACTATCCCAAGCTGTTGCCATCATTTCTTGATTGCTCAAGCCACTAGATTTAATGGCTTGTTTAGCCGCATCCACGTCATAGCTAGCGTTGCCTTCAGGGATAGGATCTTGCCAAATAAGATCGCCTTCCGGTACAAAAGGCCCGATATAATTGACTTTTGGTCCCATATCGCGATGGGTCAATTTGAACCACGCTTTTGCAAAGACCTCAGAAAAGTAGTCGTGATCGTCTTTAAATTTCTGACAAATCTCGTTATAGATTGGGTCGACCTTCATCGCCATGTCCGCATCGGTCATGATCGGATTGTGTTTAACTGTTGGATCAGAAGCATCGGTTACCATGTCTTCTTCTCTTATGTTCACAGGCTCCCATTGCCAAGCCCCGGCAGGCGATTTTTTCAACTCCCAGTCATAACCGAACAACAATTTCAGATAGCCATCATCCCATTGCGTTGGATTGGTCGTCCAGGCCCCCTCTAGGCCAGATGTGAAATGTTGGTTGGCTTTTCCGTGATCATCAGGGTTATGCCATCCCAAACCTGCATCTTGCATTCGACCTGCGGATGGTTCTCTTCCAATGTTGTCACCACTCATTGCGCCATGGGCTTTTCCGACGGTATGACCGCCGACAGTAAGTGCGGCTGTTTCTTCGTCATTCATTGCCATGCGAGCAAAGGTAGTACGCACGTATTTTGCGGTAAGTGCAGGGTCAGGATTGCCATTGACACCTTCCGGATTTACGTAAATCAAGCCCATATGAGACGCTGCGACGCCAGTTGACATTGTCTCGGGATCATCTAGTTCGTCGACACGGTTTTCAGAAGGCGCGAGGATTTCGGTTTCCGCTCCCCAATTGATATCGATTTCAGGCGCATAGACGTCCTCTCGACCAAATCCAAAACCGTAAACCTTTAATCCCATCGCATCATAAGCCACCGTGCCCGCCAGCGCAGTAAGGTCAGCCCAGCTTAGTGCGTTACCGTATTTTTTCTTTACCGGCCAGAGGAGTCGACACGCTTTGTCCAAACTCGCATTATCAGGCCATGAGTTAAGGGGTTCAAATCGTATATTGCCCGTGCCCGCACCGCCACGACCGTCTGCCAATCGATAACTGCCCGCAGCATGCCAAGAAAGCCGAATCATCAATCCACCATAATGCCCCCAATCTGCGGGCCACCATGGCTGACTATCTGTCAGGAGTGCTTTTACGTCATCCCAAACGCCCTGAAAATTAAGCGATTTCACCGCTTCACGGTGAACATAATCCGAGGACATTGGGTTTGTGGGTGTGCCGTGTTGACGCAAAATGTCTAAATTAAGCGCTTCCGGCCACCATTTGGTCACGTGGTTGCCCGTTTCAGTATTGCCCCCATGCATGACTGGGCACTTTGCTGTGTGAGTTGTATCGCTCATTTGCACCTCTTTCGTTTTGGCCAAAAACCCTTCGGCTAATCGGCGTTTAATAATCATCTAGTGCAACACAACATAAGGGCACTAGGACCTTTATTTGTAACAACTTCTTAACATAAAAAGTAGGACATGAATTCTCATCTCGCAAATCAGTGCAGGGGAATAGGTGAGGTTTTCGTTCAAATGTAAAGTGAATTTACCGCTACAGCTTGACTACTTGCTAAATCGTTTGGATCTTTTGGCGTGGTTTGGGACTAACTAGGTATGCATTCGATAAGAGGAGAGAAGAATGAACTTTGATAATTTACGCGAAGGCATTATTGTTAATCACCACCACGTTCCTGTTGAAGTATTGTCTTATGACCATGTATCAAATCTCGTTGAAGTAAAACGCGTTGATACAAATGAGCATTTCTCGACAGATTGCGATGAGCTACAAGAAGACCCACAACTGCACACAGACTGTATGACTTACTACTGAAGCTGAACCTTATTGCGGCGCTCTGTACTGTCCTCGAGCGCCTCTTGCGATAAAGTCGTCTTACCCCGATTGAAGACTTTCATAGATTAACAAGGATGGCATTTCAGCTGTCTTTAATAATATCCTTCATAACCTTCGCCCTGCTATTGCCGCTAACTTAGTGGTATTATCCTTCAACTGTTAATTCCAACACTCGGATTAATGTTTTTTGGTAGATGGATCTCATGAACTCTGAGACGATCCCTCGCCGTTTGCACTTTTTTCAGATGATAATAATATGACAAAGAAACCCAGTAATACCGTGGCAAGAACGTGTGGAACGTCAAAAATGCCGAAGGATCGCAAGCCAATCAATTTAGCATTACAAGGAGGAGGTGCACACGGTGCGTTTACTTGGGGTGTGCTCGACCGATTATTTGAAGATAATCGGCTTTGGATTGAGGGGATTTCCGGTACCTCCGCAGGTGCAATGAACGCGGTAGTGTCTGCACACGGTATCGCTAAAAAGGGGTCTGAAGGCGCACGCGAGAAGTTACACGACTTTTGGTACTCTGTATCACAAGCAGGTCGATTCAGTCCTATTCAACGCGACATCATTTCAAGGCTAATGGGCAGCTGGTCATTGGATAAATCCCCCTCTTACTTGTTTTTTGATGTTGTGAATCGGTTTGCCAGCCCTTATGAATTGAATCCACTCAATATCAATCCGCTAAAAACTCTGATTGAAGAGCAAGTGGATTTTGACTATGTGAGAAGTTGCGCCAACCTAAACTTGTTTGTATCTGCAACCAATGTTGAGACTGGCAGGGTCAAGGTGTTTAAGCGCCAAGAGCTGACATCAGATATGGTCCTCGCATCCGCGTGTTTACCCTTTATGTTTCAGGCGGTTGAGATTGACGGGATACCTTATTGGGACGGCGGCTACATGGGTAATCCAGTACTGTTTCCTTTCTTTACTGCAAACTGCAGCGATGACTTATTGATCGTAAAAATTAACCCGTTAGAACGCAAAGGCACACCCAAAACAGCCAGGGATATTCTTGAGCGCGTCAATGAAATCACGTTCAACAGTTCATTGCTTAAGGAATTACGCGCGGTCGAATTCGTGTCGCGTCTTCTTCACAATGGACAACTAGAAAAAGGGGCTTATAAGGATGTGTTGGTGCATCTAATTCATTCAGAAGTCCTGCTTGATTTGGGCGCGTCGAGCAAGCTCAATTCAGAATGGGAGTTTCTTTGTATGCTGAGAGACGCAGGCAGAGATGCCGCGGAACAGTGGCTTGATGAACACATTGATGCTGTCGGTCAACGAAGTAGCCTCGATTTATCAGCGCTATTGAATCTGGCGAGAATTCAGTAGCTCGCAAGCAGCTTACTGGCAGTCGATCGAGCAAGGTCTACTTACGCTCTTGATTAACATCATCTTTTACGCGACTTGAAGTTTTTAGCAACTTGTACTAATCAAATTATGTAGTCATTTTTTTATCGGCATTACTTGTGCCAAAAAAATACGCGAATTCCTTCGTGAGCGACTATCACAGTCCACCTAATTTACAATACTGGGAAAATTAAAAAGGATGTTTGAATGAGTTGGTATTTTGAAGTTTTAAAAAAGTATGCGGTTTTTTCTGGTAGAGCAAGAAGAAAAGAATACTGGATGTTCTTTTTGATTAATCTAATCATTGCATTCGCAATAGGCTTTATTGAAGGGGCATTGGGAGGTAAAGGAGTCGTTGGAATGATTTACAGCTTGGCAGTACTTATCCCTGGAATCGCTGTATCTGTGCGACGCTTACATGACACCAGTCGATCAGGATGGTGGCTTCTGATTGCTTTAATTCCTATTTTGGGCGCGTTGGTTATATTGGTATTTATGGCACTTAAAGGAAAAGTTGAAGAAAACGATTATGGTTCAAATCCTAAGTTTATATAGCAGCGTTGAATCATAGGCGTTGTTAACAATCCCCTAAAAAGCAGCCTGCTACCAAGCAGCTTTTGGTCTCTACTAGATGTCAATGGCTGACAAAAACAGAACACATTAATTGTTGAAAATGCGTTAAGACAATTGCGCATTTTGGTTAATCCTATGATTTGTATCATGAATCGTAATAAGAATAGTTTTCATTTATATTAAATCGAGTTAAGCTCTCGCTCTGCATATGCTGATTATAAAACTAGCAGCACACAAAACAGTAAACGGAATGTATAAGCAAAGCAGAGTAAGTGATGAAAAAAGGATCAAAGCTTTCGGCTATTAGCGTTTGTACCTGCATAGCCTTCGCGGGCAATGTAAATGCTGAAGACACCGCCGAGGAACAACAACTAGAACGCGTCTCAATTGTTGGAAGTAAAGTAAACCGCACGCGCCAAGAACTATCCAACAGCATCGGATTTTTTGGTGAGTATAGACTTCAAAATGACAACATCTTTTCAGTAGAAGACATTTTTGATCGCACGGCAAACACATTTACCGGAACGACAGGATTCGGCTCCTACAGCATACGTGGCGTAAATAACAACGGTATTGTAAGCGGCATCAGTAATGCAAATGCCTTATCTTCGATTGTATTAAACCAGGTTGCTTTAGGGGTAAATTCTGGTGATTACATCAAACCTGGATTGTTTGATGCGCAATCGGTAGAGATATTCAGAGGACCACAATCCACTGTCCAAGGACCCAATTCATTAATCGGCGCGATCTACATCAATTTTGCAAAACCCGAATTTGATCAAGGTTTTGAAGGTAAGGCTCGAGTACAGGCGGGTCAACTAGACACGTTAAACGCAGCAGTTGCACAAAACCTGGTGCTCGTAGATGACTATCTCGCAGCACGTATATCATTTGAAACGCGCCAGACGGATGGCGATGTTGTCAACACCACAACTGGTCGAGACGATGTTCAGCGATTAGACGAAAACGCACTACGTCTAGGGATCAAAGCCCAGCCTTTTGGTGATGAGTCTTTAGTATTTGATCTAACCTACTTCAATGTCGATTCAGACAGCAATCCGTTTGGTCTTGTATCAAACGAAACTGGCGACTTATTCGATAGGATCCAAGTGGTTGATGTGGACGACGAATAC
>JBCDMA010000181.1:0-8267 GCA_038744645.1 Pseudomonadota bacterium
AGTGGCACTGAGGATAGTCACTTATTTTAATACAATGGAAATAATAGAACAGTAAACAAGAAATAGATGTTATTGGGCGCCATGCATATATCGTCTTTTATTACCCGAGAAAAGAAAAAAGCAGGCAAAAAGCCTGCTTTCTTATTGAAATTTGAGCGTCCCTCTCAGCGTTCCATTGCTAAAAAATCGTCCAGATAAAATCCCTTACGCCCCTTTCCTTTTTTATCCCACTCATCCTAAGCAGGCAACACGTCCTGTGAAGATCCCTTTTCCTTTGGTCCTTAAGTTAAGCAACTCATCCCTAAGCTGCTATACTCCATCCCGGAGTGTCCTTATCGTCCATGAAAACAAACATCCTGTTTGTCCTGTGTTCTGTGCTACTCATCTCCCTGAACACAACTATAGAATACAAAATACATGAGAAGTTTGCTGTTCGATTTTTGTTAAAGTTTTGTTTCAGGTTAGTCACGAAACAACTGTATTTTTTATAGACGTCTGTTTTACCTAACATTAATTTTATTTAATAATTGAAGACTGCATGAAAATCACTACGATATTTTACACTACTGTAAGCGATATCTTACAAGCAAAGTAATCTATTGTACCGGCGCGTGCTAAAACTCACCCAAAAAATATGATTCACAGGGCTTATTGCCAGAGGGAGGAGCAAGATTATTTTTAAAATAAGCGGATTTGAAGCTTACTCGGTTTATATCTACACCATCCTCATTATATGAATAATGATGGTATTTGTGCTGCTAAGTTTGACAGCAGACGAATATCAATGACGTCGTCATCGAATCGCAGTGGGCAGAACATTAAGGGCTAATCGTGAACGCTGTTATTTTCAAATCGAAGACTCGCGAGGGCGAAACATGACTTTACCTTTTATTTCGTTGACGAAAATCTCTTCAACGAGCTCGAAACTGCCATCTTTAAAAAACGACATGCATTTGGGTAACGTAACAAGCACACCGATCCCCTCGCTTGCCGGATCCTCCATCATTTCGCCAAGCACAGCGCTCATTAACAGATGCCCTAGTCCTTTATCTTGATGTGAAGGATCGACACCAATGAACGAAAGCATATGATAATTTCGCGCGGGTATTTTTTCACGGACCTTCTCTTCCTTAATGATCATTTGTTTGGTTCCAAAGTAACCAGCCGTCAGCAACATTTTTAGTCGCCAATGCCAGAACCGGCCTGCACCAAAAGCAGCGTCAGGACTTATCAAACAACAAACACCGAGTAACCTTGAATCTTCGTACAAACCAATGATAGGTTGATTAGCGTCGTAAAATGTTGTTATTTCCTCTCGAATCGCAGAGCGTAATCGCGCTTGATATCCTTCCTTTTCATATTGGAATATATCTTTGAATAAGGGATCATCGTGGTAAGCTTTATATAAGATTGATGCAGCGACATTTAAATCATCAGCATCTAAAAATGATGACGTAATATTCGATAGATCCATTGAATAAGTCATTGATCCCATGTGTATTCCCAATTCTGTTTGTGCGCTTTCCTATAAGTGTACTTCAGAATTGCAAGAATGCGTAATTGGTTATAGTAGTGACAATTAAACAACTAAACATTAACCATCAAATATCATAAAAAAAGTCGACCATTAAGCCGACTTTTGAGAATAACGATGATTGATTGTTGTTTACCAACAGTTGCCCATCAAAGTAATTTTTATTGAGGTTTAAATTCTAGATAGAGCAATCTCACCCACCCCTACGAGGCTCTCTTCAAGAAACAACAATGGTGTGCATTCATCTTTTGTTGTCATGCCATCACTATGTTTACGCTGTGTTCGGTAATACAATATTGTGTAAACATCGTCCTCGTCGACAACAATTTCATTAAAGTCCGGTGTACCAAGCGCTTGTTTCACGCGATCCACTGCAGCCCCTATATCGATGTCTGAAATATAGGCACGATTTCTATCTTCTCTATCAGCGTCATCATGATGATGGATCCCAGACTCATATCCGTCTTCTGTTACAGAGATTACGCAACCTTGTAGCGCGATGAATGCCAATCCGAGAATAAGTGCTTGATGAGTTTTTTTCATTGATAGTATCCCTATTGCAAAATAAGTTAGTATGAAGTAGTGTTTTTGATTGTACTTGCGGGTAATTAACAGAAACCATGCCAGCCGTTAATTGCTATAATTTTCAGTATTTTACTGATTCCCTTCACTTTAATTATTTTTAAAAATGCCAATAATTAGCGTATTTGACTAGGTGTGATGCTGATACGGTTGTATTGTCAAACTGGAGACTACGCTGGATTGGAATCGCGATGGATTACCCGAATTAAACTTATAAGAAGGACATAAACTACGGTTAGCTACCGCTCGTGATAATCGTTTTAACTATTGATTGTTTTTTACCTAAAAGGGCGAAAAAAACTAAAGTGAGACAAATTTTGGATTTGGTTCTAATGTGCTTATAAAATCTTTCAATTTAGAGGCAATCGTTTCTTTATGGGGCTGGCCAATGACCTCCAATACAACTTCAGATGTTGCTGGTATGATTGATAACACGACATCTTCTTCGTCAGTCAACGCGAAGAAGAGTGTTTCTGGTTGTTTTAATCTTCTTTTCATTAATACATGTGCAATAAGATTCTTTTGAAGGCGTTCGTAGTCATCGCCATTCAACGCTTGCAGTATGGTCAACTTTCCCCTGTCTGTTTTAGCATTTAAATCTAAACTGAAATATCGCCCAAATAACGACGAAATATCTTTGTGGATAGTCAACCCCAACGCAGACTCAAGATTAGTCATGCTGCCAGGTTCTGATCTTAAAAAGGGTCTCCACTCTACCCTCTCACCTGATACAAGCGACGCTGAACGATAACACGGTGAGTGAAAGTCAGCGTCGTATTCGCTAATCATGCCCAGATTGTTATCGTTGGACGCAATAATCAAAGAATCTATAAAATTATCAAATACTTGTATAAAGAACATATTGGTAAACTTAGTGGTGTAAATGTCGATATAAATTATAGTGTTTTTGCCGTAATGTAAAAAGCGGTGAGAACGCTATATTCATGCGGTGACTTACGCTTTTTTTCTTCGTTTTTGAGCATTTACGAACTAAGCAAAAAGTAGCATGTGGTAAAATCATAAATCTAATAACACACAGCGAAATGGCAAAACATTGAAGAACTTAACGCTTGGAAAAGCCGTTGCATACCCAGATAGATACGATCCTGCTTTGCTGCAACCCGTGGCGCGTTCCATCAACCGGGAAGAGATCAAAATAAGTGGTGACGCATTGCCTTTTTGTGGCGTGGATATATGGAATGCATATGAAGTATCGTGGTTAACGCCAAAACACAAACCTCAAATTGCGATCTTGGAATGCAGGGTACCCGTTTCTTCTCCCAACATCATCGAATCAAAGTCATTCAAGCTGTATCTGAATAGTCTGAATCAAACTGTCTTTGCATGCACAGAATCACTCATAGATACAATAACCAACGATCTTAGCCGATGCGCAAATGCAGGCGTCACGGTCTCATTATTTACACCTGAACGGTTTGACGCCTTTCAAGTCAAGACTCTCGAAGGAATTGTGTTAGATGACATTGATGCAACCTTTGATTTTGCGCCTCAGATACAAACAGAAGCGCTGACCACAGCAAAAAGTGATGTCACGGAAACCTTGGTAAGTCATTTGCTTAAATCCAATTGCCTAATCACTAATCAACCTGATTGGGGAAGTGTGTTGATTCGATATCAAGGCAAACAAATCGATCGTGCAGGATTGTTGAAATATATCGTGTCTTTTCGTCAACACAATGAGTTTCACGAACAGTGTGTTGAGAGAATTTTTACGGATATCATGACACATTGCAATCCAGACAAACTTACCGTGTATGCAAGGTACACCCGAAGAGGCGGATTGGACATTAATCCATTTCGTTCAAATTTTGAGCAGCCCTATGAAAATTTGCGTTTAGCGAGGCAATAGAAATGACAGATATGAAATATAAACGACACATGCTTGTTGCCAAACAGCAGCTCGATAAGCTTTCTCTGTTTATTATCAATCTGTCGAAATTCTTTGAAGGTACTAACCCTAAAATTGATGCCGAGCTACTAAAGATTAGGAAAATGCTTTCCAGTAAACCCGACTACGGGAAAGCAGCCGAGGCGTCCGCAGAAATAAATGCGCTGCTTGCATCAGAGTCGAAATACTTGCAGCAGCAGCAGATTACTACCATATCAGAAATTGAAAATTCGCTGCGCAGATTGAATGATGTCAATGCAATCGATAAAACTGTACGGTCTGAAATAAAAGCGTTTCTAACACGTTTGAAGGATCCCGAGGAAACTAACTCGCCCATTGATGTGCTTGAAAAGTCGCTGGTGCTATTCCGCAAAGCGCTTGCAAACAATGCAGTGAGTCAAACCGCGGCGCAAATCAAAACGCAACATCAGATAACACTTGAACTGAACGAACTACTTGACCCACACCTCAAGAAAAACCCAAATGATAGCGTAGTGACTGAACTTAAGAAGAAGCTATCCAAGGGACTGTCTGTAAATGAATTGCTTGAATGTTGCTTGGGACTCATTCGCTTTGTCATGAGAGATGTTGTGCAAGAAGCAGGTGTCGCGAATAAGCTTATCCAAGATATTCATCATTCCTTGCAAAACGTCAATCAGGGCTTGAAAAACACGATCGAAAAGTCTCGATCTCAAATCCAACAACGGTCGGAACAATGCGCAAACATGCAGTCACAAATATCAGCAATGGAGACTGCCTTGCTTGATGCTGAAAAAATTGAAGATGTTAAGGCGCATGCACAGACATACCTTCACAATCTGCAGTCTTCTCTAAGCCAGAGCGAAACACGAGATCGAGATGAACATGAAAAGATGATAGTGCTGTTGATATCAATGCAGAAGCGCATAGACGAATTGGAGAACAAAGCGCAGAAATACAAAGATAAGCTCAACGTCCAGCGCAACGATGCCCTGACGGACAGTCTAACGCAGTTACCGAACAGGTTAGCCTATGAAGAATTTGCAAATGCTACTGTAAAACAAGCATTATTGGACAAGTCTGCGGTATGTATGGCAGTTGCGGATATCGACCACTTTAAATCAATCAACGATAAATACGGACATTCTGTGGGTGATAAAACACTACAAGTGATTGCGGGACAGTTTAAAAAGCAGCTCGCGAAAGACGATTATACTGCCAGATGGGGCGGAGAAGAATTCATTATATTGTTCCCCAAAACGGGATTGTCAGATGCACTTAAAAGAGTTGAACACCTGCGCGAAAGCATTTCTCAACTCCCTTTTATGTTTAAGGGAAACCGCGTGAGCGTCACGATTTCTATCGGTCTCGTTGAATGTGACCTAAAAAAACCGTTAGAAGAAGCATTTGAGTACGCCGATAAATTGCTTTATCAAGCGAAAGACGCAGGCCGAAATCAGACGCAAACCAGTTTCGAAGAAAGAGAAAACGCATGAGTACAAAAATGCAGTTAAATCCCGTTGGCTGGATGAGTCAACTTTCGCAACTAGAAGCGAATCAACTTGCAACGTCGACTTCTGAAGACCTCTATCAAATTTTTCGCAACTGTTGTCTTGCAGTCCTCAATTCCGGTCTAGAACAAGATGATTCCGAAGCACTTTTTGAACAATACAGCAGTTTTGATGTGCGTCTCGTGAGAAGAGAACGAGGTGTCAAAATTGAACTCGTCAATCCTCCAGATCTTGCTTTCGTCGATGGTAAGCTGATCACAGGTGTTCACGAGCATCTTTTTGCCGTACTTCGAGACATGCTGTATATGAACTCAAAGCATGAACACCGCTATGAAAGAAAAATTGATTCTTCTGGTTTTACCACGCATATGGTATTTGACATGTTGCGCCATGCAAATGCGCTGGCCACTGGTGACCCGGCAAACCTCATTGTATGTTGGGGTGGACACTCAATTCGCGAAGAAGAGTATCATTACACCAAAGAAGTGGGCTATGAGCTTGGCCTAAGAGGAATGAATATATGCACGGGCTGTGGGCCTGGTGCAATGAAAGGACCGATGAAAGGCGCTGCGATAGGCCATGCCAAGCAACGCATTAAAACAGGTCGCTATATGGGCATTTCCGAACCCTCTATCATCGCGGCTGAACCACCAAATGCGATTGTGAATGAATTGATCATCATGCCAGATATTGAAAAGCGTCTCGAGGCCTTTGTGAGGATCTGCCACGGCATCATCGTTTTCCCTGGCGGCGTCGGTACGGCTGAGGAATTGCTGTATCTCCTCGGTTTATTGTTGCAGGAAGAAAATGATGACCAGGCGCTGCCTATCATATTAACTGGGCCAAGCAGTAAGTCAGAGTACTTCAATGCAATTGATAGCTTTGTGAGAGCAACACTTGGTAGTAAGGCACAAAAAAAATACAAGATAATCACTGGAGATGCGAAATTGGTTGCGCATGAATTACGAGAAGCGCAGCAACCCGTACGCCAAAACAGAAAGGATTACGGCGACTCATTTAATTTCAATTGGCGATTAAAAATCCCTGACGATTTTCAAGCACCCTTTGAGCCTACACACGAATCAATGGCTGCATTGGATTTGAGGCTTTCACAATCGCCTAGCACATTGGCTGCAAATTTAAGAAAGTGTTTTTCCGGGATAGTCGCAGGCAATGTCAAAGCAGAAGGCATCAAACTTATTCAAAAGCATGGCCCATTTGAACTTTATGGTGATAAGGAACTAATGCATCATATGGATACGTTGCTTCAATCCTTTGTCGAACAGGGCAGAATGAAACTGCCAGGGACTTCATACAAACCATGCTATAAAATCGTCATGTGACCACTCCGACCCTAGTATTATATTGACTTTCAGGGCTGTCTTTCTGGTTTTATAACAGGGACTTGTCATGTAAAATATAGGCCCATTTTCTGAAGGAACACATCATGAGTGAACAACGCATCACGGTCATACGAGGCGATGGTATTGGCCCAGATATCATCGACGCAGCAACGCAAATCTTGGACAAAGCAGGTTGTAATTTCGTATATGAATACGCAGATGCTGGACTGATGGCATTAGAAAATCATGGCGACTTACTACCTGATGAAACGAAAGACCTCATTGCGAAAAACAAAATCGCTTTAAAAGGCCCGTTGACGACTCCGGTAGGAGAAGGTTTCACTTCGATCAATGTTAGCTTGCGCAAGCAATTTCAGTTATACGCGAATCTTCGACCGGTTCTGTCATTTAAGGGAACGCAAGCCAGATACGAAGACATAGATATTATTACCGTTCGTGAAAATACACAGGGTATGTACTCTGGCCTTGGACAGCGCGTATCTGAAGATGGTAATGAAGCTGAAGCTATGAGCAAAATCACACGTGATGGCGCTGAGAAAATAGTGACTTTTGCTTACGAACTTGCTCAAAGAGAAGGACGCAAAAAGGTCACTGCGGTGCACAAAGCGAATATTTTAAAGTCTACATCTGGTCTTTTTCTTCGTGTAGCAAGAGAAATTGGAGAACGTTACCCCGACATAGAGTCAACTGAAATGATTGTGGATAATTGTTGTATGCAATTGGTAATGAACCCCCATCAATTCGATGTCATTGTAACGACCAATCTATTCGGTGATATTCTATCCGACCTCTGCGCTGGTTTAGTTGGAGGCCTTGGCATGGCGCCAGGTGCGAATATTGGTAAAGACTGCGCGATCTTTGAAGCAGTGCACGGTTCAGCACCAGACATCGCAGGCAAAAATCTAGCAAATCCAACCTCCGTTATCCTTGCTTCAATACAGATGCTTGAATATCTGGGTATGCAAGAAAAAGCTGAAAAAATACGCGCGGCATTGCGCGATGTTATAGAGTCAGGCGATCGCACGACGCGTGATCTTGGTGGCACGCACGGTACAACCGATTTCACTCAAGCGGTGCTTGATCGTCTATGATTCGTTGACAAGTAAATCAAAAAAACCAATCTTGAAGATTGGTTTTTTTTGGCATTATTTCCATTCATCTGGACAGTTAATATCTGTCATAACGAGCGCTATGATGTTTCTTGTGGTTCATAATTAAACACAAAGAAAGGAGTACACTATGAAACTTACCACATGGATAATGCTAATCATCGCCTTAACGTCATCAACAATTTACGGCCAAAGTCAGGCGTTTGCTGCAGTAAAAAATAGCGAGGCAGTGTTACTTGCCAGTGAGCGTGTTGAACTCGTCAACATAAACACAGCAAC
>JBCDMA010000182.1:0-8263 GCA_038744645.1 Pseudomonadota bacterium
CCCAAAGCCTCAGCAGTCAGTGAACCGGTTTTGACAAGAAAGGGGCGGTTAGGATCATGGCTGACTTCAAACAAGACGGCACCCTGATTCAAAACCACAAGACGTTCGTTCGCGTCAAATTGCACGATTACTTCGGTATCAGCGCTCAAGTTTATCACAGAGCCATCTTGCAAAACCTGCTGAGAGAATTCACCTTTTGCACTGACAAAACTTAAGGGATCCGCTGTGTTAACTGTTCCAGTATTGGTGAATGGTGGATATAGAAAGATAATTCCAGGGACTACAAGCACAACCAGCACGGCCATAACCACCAATGGTTTGAATCGCCTCTTAACGGTATCGTTAACTTTTTTTCCTGATCTAGAAAACCACTCAGACGAACTTTCTGTTGCCAGTGACGCGACCAGGCGATCGTCTAACTGATCTACGCCTATCTGACCAACCTCTGCCCAATACTCCTGTGCCTGGCGAAAGACGTACTTATGCCGAAAGTCTGCGTGTAACCAAGCATCGAATTCGTCAACATCTTCTGATGATACGTCATTCGCTCCCATACGTTCGCGCCACGCGTGAGCAGTCTCAACGAGTTGCTGATAATCCGGGTCATCTATCATTTTGATTGACCTGAATGATAGCTAGCAAGCGCGATGTGGATAGAAGTCATTGCCTTTTGTATGTGTCGATAGGTTGGAGCGCGGGATATCCCCAGTTTTTTCGCAACATCAGAAACGCTGAGACCTTCAATTCTGTGTAATATGAACGCCTGTCGCTGCCTTTGCGGCATGTTCAGTAACGTTCTATTGACGATAAGTAATTCCTGCGTTGCGCCAATAGTGTTTTCTGGTGGGCCGTCGATAAACCGTTGTGATTCGCTCGCTTGCAGTGCGGAATTCACATAGGAAGTATGTACCGACTGGTGTTTCTTATCGTTCAAAATCAAGTTTCGCGCCGTGCGCCAGAGAAATCCCTTTATGTTATCTATGTCAGAGGTTTCTCCGCGTTCTATCAGCTTTTGGAAAGCAAGTTGAGTCACGTCATCGGGATCCGGCGGACCACTGCCAAAGCATTTTCGTAACATCCCCGTAAGCTGAGGCGCATACACTCGGTATAACTCATCCAGCTTTGAATTGTGTTCTTGTTTATGCGCGGTATTTTTCGCGTTTTTAGGTCGAGCCTTATGTAATTTATTGTGTAGCATTATGCTCTAAAGGCTTTATGACAACGTCATAAAACAATTGCACTGAAAAAATTTTTAGCAATAATTTGATAGTATCAGTTACATGACAGAAAAGTCAGTATTAAAAAGCGCGTCTAACACAAATGAATGAACACAAGAAACTAAATTACGTTGAATTTGCAGCCCACGATTTGGAAGCTACAAAAGCGTTTTTCAACACAGTTTTCAATTGGGAGTTTGTCGATTACGGTCCAGAATACACCTCTTTTTCAAACCAAGGGCTGGATGGCGGCTTTTACAAGGCGGAAATGGCATCAACGACTAAAAACGGCGGTGCATTGTTAGTCTTTTACAGCAAAGATATCGAGTCCACATTGGAAGAAGTAAAAAAAGCAGGCGGAGAAATCATCGAGGATATTTTCGACTTCCCCGGCGGTTGCCGTTTCCATTTTAAGGAGCCCAGCGGAAATGAATTTGCTGTTTGGTCTGAAAGTCGTGAGTCAAGATGATCGGCTTTTGTTACTACCGTCGATTGTGGAAACTGGCAAGCAGAGCTATTCGATCACATCAGAAAACATAGGTGAGTAATACGCAAGGCAGCAAGTAAAAACGTTGTTGGCAAAACGGTCCTTTAATTGAGGACCAGAGCCGTGAGTTGCAATGTTAAGGCAATGGCGCTAACCTCCCGTAAAATTTTAGGGTTGTGCCAAGGGCACGGATTTGAGCAAATTTTTCACATCACTATTGTATACAAACCGATTTCGCGCACTTGTCTCTCGCAACGCCGACGATGAAGCACAAGTGGATGATATAATTCAAACCCTCATTGAAAAAAAGTTGCGACAATCCAACTTGGAAAACAATGAAGGGTACTGGATAAAAGCTGCAAGAAACCTTACCGTTGATATTCAAAGAAGTAATGCAATCCGCGAACGTTATGAAAAGAACGCAACCGAATCAAAACTAGATGTAGATTCTAATCCTGAAAGTCAGCTAGTCCAAGCGCAAGAAATGGAGACCCTCGAAAAAGCGCTCTGTTCCCTATCTCCGCTTACCAGGCAGATGTTTGCGCTTCACTTCACGCAAGGATGGACCTATGCAGTAATTGCTAAACACTTTGGTGTGAGTATTTCGACAGTGGAAAAGCGAATTGCTAAAGCCAGAGTGGTCTGTGTTAAGACGTTTAGAGACGCAAGAGGCGTGCAAAAGTGAATCAAATGTGTGTCAAAGGTTTACGAGATCACCAATCGGCATTCGTTATAACTATGATCACAGTGCACTTGGGCAGTTGATGACAATGCAAGATAACGAAATACTTGATTTAGAGGCTGATGCGTTAGCGCTTCTGCAAAATATTCAAAACAAATCTGCCATTGAACAACAAGTGGCCTTAAAAAGTTGGACGGAAAAATCTAAACATCATGAAGTCGCATTAAGTAACGCACGCCTTATCTTTAATGCCGCAAAGCAACGTAATAGCAAATCATTAGGTCGGATTGAAAACAAAATTATTCAAGCAGAAGTGGCATATGAGAAGTTAAAAATAAATCCGCGACCTGTTTTTGGCGTAGTTGCCATGGCAACTCTCTGTTTGGCTGTGACGCTCTCCTTTCTTGAGACAAATGAGAAAACGGCCTCCACTGATGCATTGGGTAATCCATCTGCATCCAAACCAGGGATTCAAACGCAAACCATCCGATCTCAATTTGGTCAAAACGTGACGAAAAAACTCGTTGATGGCAGTACGCTTTGGCTTGACTGGGAGTCAGAAATCACGATTCGATTTGATTCCGACCAACGACATATAACCTTAATTAAGGGTCGAGCGGCATTCGATGTTGAAAAAGACATAAGTCGCCCGTTTATTGTAGATGCAGGCGGTTGGCAAACGACTGTAACGGGCACCCAATTTACAGTAGCAAAATACGATTGGCATCATGTAGGGGTAGAAGTATCTGAGGGCAGTGTAGTGCTTTCTCGGGATACGAAAATTGCCCAAATCATAAAGCCAGAGCAACGTATCGAAGCAACGATAGATGGGATTGGCGAAGTTAAAAGGAAGTCCATTGATGAAATCATTGCATGGAGAGAAGGCATGCTCGTTTTTAGTCGGCGTCCATTGGAGGAGGCGCTAAATGAACTGAGACCCTATTTAACGTTTGAGCTTGATTTACGGTATGTTCCAAAACCAAATGCATTAGTAGATGCAACTTTTTTTACAGAACAGGCAGACAGCGCAATTAGCATTCTATTGGCAGCACATCAACTAGAGTTAGAACGTCAGAGCGACAACTCAATGAGGATAAGATCACAGTCCCTTTCAGACTAGCGACTGCCCTCATTCAAAAAAACAAAAAAACTTTTACGTGATGTCTCCGCGGTATCCGTTTAGTGGTGAATAAGAACTAAAACCATTCCCATTAAGGAGTCTTACCTTGCTGTTCCCACTTAACGCAAATCGCACGCGTAATCTTTGTGCAGCCATCACCTTCACTGCAATTGGACTATCTTTCACACCAATTTGCAACGCCCAACCAGACGATGAACAGTATGTCTTTGATCAAGTAAAAATGCCTTTGAATCAAGCACTTAAAAGATTTGCAAAAGTTACAAGAGTTTCTGTCGCAGTAGACAGTGAGTTAGTCGAAAACAAAACTGCTAACGCTATTACTGGGAATCTGACCCCAATTAAAGCACTTGAAATGATGATCGATGGAACCGGCCTTGACGTTATCCAGTTTGAAAACGACGTTGGTTTTTCGCTCAAAGCGACAGCAGAGGAAACGCAAAATGCTGAGTCGGACGACCAACTAAAGGAGTTGGAAGTGATCCGCGTCATTGGGACAAAGAGAAACTCATCACTTCAAGATACGCAGACATCAGTTGCAGTATTCCAAAGTGAAGATTTTGAAAAACAAGTGGCTTTTGAGTTTGACGACCTAGTCTTGAGAACACCCAATGTATCGTCGTCGGGTAGCCCTTCAGATTTATCTATACGTGGTGTGAGTCGCCGCGGCATAAGTGGTTCAGGAGGAGTGACCTCAAACACTTACAGTGACGGTGTACCACTTGTCAATCGCAGTATTCTGGGTGTCGACAGCTTATGGGACGTAGCGCAAGTTGAAATTTTAAGAGGACCACAATCAACCACGCAAGGGCGCAATGCACTCTCCGGTGCAGTGGTTATCCAAACTCAAGATCCTTCATATGACTTTGAAGCTGATGCAAGACTGAGGGCGGGAGAAATGGGCACTAGGCAATACTCTGGCATGGTATCAGGTCCCATCTTGCAGGATCAAATTGCATTCAGAATAGCCGCTGATCGACAGGAGTACGAAGGGGACACTGTTTTTGATTTAACCGGTACTGACGTATTTCAACTCGAATCTCAGTTTGTGAGAAGTAAACTTTTGTTTGAGCCAGAAGCGCTTGAGGGTTTTCGTGCTGAATTGATTGTTGAATTTGTGGACACCGAGTTCTTCTCACTGGTGTCAGTCGCCGCACCTTTAGGGGCCACTGGTGATGCGTTAGACAGTTTTGATCCCTATGGCGGCGTGAGTTTCGCTGAGCCAAATTTAAACGACACGGAATCTGATCGCTATATATTAGATTTGTCTTATGACATCAGTCAGCGCTGGAATTTGATTGGTCTATTGACCTATGAAGAATCCGAGAGCGTGGACATTGGTGGGGCCGCGCTATTCCCCGACGCTGCAACGAATGCGAGCAGAGGCACAGATATTGTTGCAAAAACATACTCTGCTGAACTAAGGGCAAATTTTGAACTAGATAAGCTCAGCGGTTGGTTTGGCGCCTATTTCTATGAAGAAGACTCACAGGGTGGTGGTTTTTTTGAGTTTCCGTTTGCGGCTCTGAGTATCCCGACAGATCCTGCAGACGCTGAAGCAAGAATTGATATCTCGTTCTCAGACGTAACTACAAACTGGGCAGTTTTTGCCGATGTAACCTATAAAATCAATGACGATTGGTCATTGAACTTTGGCGCGCGATTCGATGAAGAAGAACTTGATGAAAGTGGTTTAAGCGGCACAACCACAGTGACCCCCAACACTTGTAACATTCCCGCGTTTGGTGGTCTGCCCTGTGCCGCAGCGTTGCCTCCTACAGTAGCGCAACCACAAAAGACTACCTTTGATGCTTTTCTACCCCGTTTTACCATCACGTATAAAATTACTGAGAACCAATCGATTGCAGCCGGTATTCAAAGAGGCTATCGCGCAGGCGGGTCATTTTTACTATTGAGCGATGAGGGACCTTCGCAAGGTAATTTTAATCCTGAGTTTCTGACGAATTATGAACTGTCTTATCGTTCGGCCTGGTTCGACAATGATTTGATATTTAATGTAAACGCATTTCTATCCGACTGGAGTGATCAGCAAGTAAGCATCCCCACACAGTTGGGTGTTTTTACAGGAAACGAGATCGTCAACGGCGGGAAGTCTGAAATAGCGGGGTTAGAGATGGTGCTTGAGTATCAAATCAACAATGAGTGGGAGGTGTTTGCGACCTTAGGTCTGTTGGAAACGGAAGTAAAAGACTTTCCTTTTGCCGTCAATGGCGATGGAAGCCCAGTGAATCCTGATAACCCCGAATTTGCAAACTTAGCCGGAAACGAATTCCCCTTTTCCCCAGGTTGGGAGGCGTCTGCTGGATTTTCGTACCAAAGTCACAATTGGTTCTCCTCATTTAATGTGAACGCGTCGGATAAGCAATATTCTGATATTTTAAATCTTGATTCTGGTAGGACTGATTCTATTTTTCTTGCCAACGCTAATGTTGGTTACGACTTTGGTAATTATCGTGTCTTAATCTATGCAAATAACTTGTTTGATGAACAAGCGATCACATCCTCGCAAATTGAGCAGGTTACGGCAGATACTGGCGTGATTTCAAATCAAAATCAGGCGAGTTTTAACATTTTACGGCCCAGAATTGTGGGTATTCAATTCGATGCTTCTTTTTAGCTGTGTTGCAACGACGAGTGTCATTGTGGTTAGCATGAGTTCAGCGATAAGCGTTAGATAAACTGTTTGCCAAAGGTCAAAGTTTTTGAAGAAATTCGCGAGCAAAGCGTTGTTCGCGCTTTGTAACAAAACTTTACCTGTTTGGTGAATACACTATTCAATGCCATTCCAGAACGATGAACAAATGATGAGGGATAGAACCCTAGACTTAAGTGAAGTGCTATGCAATGAAAAATCACATGAATGAAACTGTTAACTCATAAGTGAGATGACGTATCTGCCTCCTAATTTCGGTTCTTCATTCGCACCTAAAGTCTAGTTTGATTCACATAAACGTAGAAATTCAACAAGCAATTACCTCTAAACTCTAATCAAAAACAGTCGATATCATTTTCACTAAAGTCTCGTTTTTTAGACCGACGTGGAAAAACGCCTACGCATCGAATAGCGACGTAATCAATATCAGAGAGCTAGATCAGAGGAGCCTCATCGCTGTGAATATACTGGAAAGTCTGAGTATAAAAAATAAAACCTATCTCTCGCCAGCAATATGCTTTGCATTTCTCCTGCTGACATCGGTAATCACCTATTTAAGCCTGTCCCAAATCACGGACAAGGTCAACGTCGTGGCCAATGAGTTGTCACACGAGGCAGAAACGTCAAATCAGCTCCTTGATATGAGCTATCAGCTGCGCATGACCATGAAAGACTATGTACAGACGTCGGATGAAGCATTAGTCACACGCTTTAATTCTTTCGCGGCATCAATGAAAGATGCATTGAGCGTGGCAATGAGTCGGCCAAAATCGGACAAGCAAGACGCGTTGTTGCAACAAATAAATGCATTGAACAATGAATACAACATGGTGTTTAACGAAAAGCTCGTGCCAAACAAGCGATTGGAAAAAGAACTTTTTGAGGCAAACATTACCGAGTTTGGAAAAAGTGCGCGAACTGACCTGACCAACATCATGACGACTGCGTTTGATGATTATGCGCCTGAAGCCGCTTATCATGCAGCATTTGTTAAACAGCATCTGCTTTTGTCCAGACTCTATGTGAGTAAATTTCTTGTCACTGAAGACACATATGCGGCTAATCGAGCAACCGATGAAATTGAACTCGCAATTGACAGCGTAGACGTCCTACGAAGTGAACTGAATAGCCCGGAGCGATTGGCGTTATTAGACAGCGCGCTATCATCTATGGAAGAGTTTCAAATTGGACTAGAGATCATCAGAGACACGGTCATTGTGCGAATTGAAGCGACAAAAAGAATGGATGAGCTAGGTCCTCAAATTGCAGCGGCGTCAAGTGAAATGGCGATTAATTCTATTGCCTCTATTGATGAGCAGTCCACTGAAGTAAGTGAGTTGGCAATCGCCACTGAAACTGAGCTACTTGTGTTAGTCCTTGCATCATTGGGTATATGCGCTGTTATCTCTTTCTTTGTTGCCTGCTCGATTAACAAACCCATTCATCAAACCATCTCCATGCTAAAAAAAGTTGCTAGCGGTGACGGCGACCTCACTATGCGGCTTGATTACAAAGCTAACAATGAGATTGGCGATCTTTGCAATTACTTTAATGACTTCATTGGCAAAATACAGGGAATGATGTCGCAAGTGTCAAGTGCAACCACGCAGCTCAGTTCTGCGGCAGAGGAGCTATCCAATGTTGCGCAACACACCAGCACAGGAGTTAACAAACAAGAAAGCGCCCTTGGCAATATTCAATCTTCTAATGAAAACGTGCTTCGCAGTGTTACTGAAGTGGGTGAGCAGGCCACGGTGGCCTCTAAAACCGCGGACGAAACGGCATCCGAAGCGAATGAAGTGTTGGATACAATGAATAGCACCGTTGACCATATTACTACGTTGGCATCGGAGCTTGAGAATTCTAATAGCGTATTTAGTCAGCTGCAGCAAGAAAACGATAACATCGGCCGGGTGTTGGAGCTGATTAATGGCATCACCGAACAAATTAACTTACTCGCTTTGAACGCTGCAATCGAAGCAGCCCGCGCGGGTGAAGCGGGTAGAGGGTTTGCAGTTGTTGCAGATGAAGTACGAACACTCGCAAAGAGAACAAAGGATTCAAC